>JAKAUF010000429.1:0-7160 GCA_021827785.1 Acidobacteriota bacterium
ACCGGCGCCGTTTGGGTCAGCCTAAGCGGTAGCGGCGCGGCGCAGTATGGTTTGTTCACCAGCCGCGCGGCGGCGGAGGCGGCGCGGGCAGTCTTGCCCGCGAGCGCGCACGCCTGGACGGCGCGGTTTGTCCGTCCGCGAGACGAGTTTTGCGATTGGGGCGTCGTCCAACGGTAGGACACGTGCCTTTGGAGCACGGTATTCAGGTTCGAGTCCTGACGCCCCAGCCAGCCCTTCAGGGCCGGCAAGCCGGCGTGGCGTTGGCCGGCCGGAAGGAGTAGTGGGAGAGGGAACGGGCATGGCCAGCACCGCAATCCGCACCAAGGGACGCGCCGCCAGCGGCGCCGGGGAAGGCAGCGCCACGGCCACGCCGGAGTCGAATCCGATGGCGCGGACGCGCACCCCGCGGCCCGATCCACGGCTCAAGGTCTTCTGTGGCGGCGCCAACCAGCAGCTGACCGAGGACATCTGCCGCCACTTGGGCCAGCCCAAGGCGCAGTGCCAGCTGACGCGCTTCTCCGACGGCGAAAGTTACGTGCAGATTCTGGAGAACGTGCGCGGCGCCGACGTGTTCATCGTGCAGCCGACCTGCGATCCGGTGGACCGGCATCTGGTGGACCTGCTGCTGCTGACCGACGCGCTGAAGCGGGCGTCGGCGCGGCGCATCACCGCCGTCATGCCCTACTTCGGCTATGCCCGGCAGGACCGCAAGGACAAGCCGCGGGTGCCGATTTCCGCCAAGCTGGTGGCCGACATCCTGACCACCGCCGGGGTCAACCGGGCCTTGGTGGTGGATCTGCATGCGCCGCAAATTCAAGGATTCTTCAACATTCCCGTGGACCACCTGTTCGCCTCGCCGGTGCTGGTGGACTATTTCCACAAGCTGGAACTGCCGGACCTGACCGTGGTTTCGCCCGACGCGGGCGGCGTGGAGCGGGCGCGCTTCTTCGCCAAGAAGATGGACAGCGCGCTGGCGATCATTGATAAGCGGCGCGTGGCCATGGACGTCAGTGAGGTCATGAACGTCATTGGCGACGTCGAGGGGCGGACCGCGGTCATTTTGGACGACATCATTGACACCGCGGGCACGCTGGTGAAGACCGCCGAGGCGCTGGTGAACCATGGCGCGCGGCGGGTGCTGGCCTGCGCCAGCCACCCGGTGCTGAGCGGACCGGCGCTGGAACGCATCGCCGCCAGCCCGCTGGAGCAGGTGGTGGTGACGGATTCGATTCCGCTTTCGGCCGCCGCCCGCGCCGAAGCGCGGATTCAGGTGCGCAGCATCGCCGGGCTGCTGGCGGCGGCGATCCGCTCCATTCACGAGGAGACTTCGGTTAGTTCGCTGTTCTTGTAAGGCAGAGATTCGAGGACTTATGGCATTGCAAATTTCCGTTCCCGCCGCCCGCCGTACCGGCTTGGGCAAAGAAGCCGCCGGGCGGCTGCGCCGCGCCGGCCAGGTGCCCGCCGTGTTGTACGGCGGCAAGAAGGAGGCCGTGGCGCTGTCCATTGATCCCAAGGCGCTGGCCGCCATCTTGCGCTCCGAAACCGGACACAACACCGTCTTCGAGGTGGTGATGGACGGCGATGGGGGCGAAAAATCCGCCGTCATGATCGTGGATTGGCAGCGCGACCCGGTGCGCGGCAGCCTGCTGCACGTGGATTTGAAGCGCATCGCCATGGATCAGCGCATCCGCGTCAAGGCCCCGATCCGCAGCCAGGGCGATCCGGTCGGGGTGAAGGTGCAAGGCGGCGTGCTGGACGTGGTCACGCGCGAAATCGAGCTGGAGTGCCTGCCGGACCAAATTCCGGATCACATCGTGGTGGACGTTTCCGAACTGGGCATCGGCCAGAACCTGCGCGTGGGCGACCTGAAACTGGCCGCCGGGATCCGCGTCGTGACCGCGCCCGACCGGGTGGTGGCGCACGTGGTGTCGGTGCGGGAAGAAGTGGCGCCGACTCCGGTGGAGGCCGCGGCGGCGGCGGCGGCGCCGGCCGAACCCGAAGTGGCGAAGAAGGGCAAGGGCGAAGCGGCTCCGGCCGAGGAGGCGCCCCCTGCCAAGGAGGGCAAGAAGAAGGCCTAGGCGTTCCGCCCGGGCGGTGCGTCGTCAGGTTGACGCTGGGCATGCTGAAACTGATCGTGGGCCTTGGCAATCCGGGTATCGAATATGCGTTTACCCCGCACAACTTCGGCTTTCTGCTGCTGGACGAACTGGCCAACCGCGGCCATGCGCGCTTCCGCGTGCGGGAATGCCAAGCGCTCACGGCGCGCACCGTCTTGGCCGGCACGGAGGTGCGCCTGGCCAAGCCGGAGACCTTTATGAACCTGAGCGGCGTGGCGGTGCGGGCGCTGATGGCCAAGTACGGCTGCGAACCGGCCGAGGTATTGGTCGCCTGTGACGACTTGGACCTGCCGTTGGGAACCCTGCGGCTGCGGGAGCACGGTTCGCCGGGCACGCACAACGGGCTGCGCTCGGTCGCCGGCGCGCTGGGCACGGACGAGTATCCCCGCCTGCGGTTGGGCATTGGGCCGGCGCGGGGCGCGGCGGAACGGTTCGTGCTGACGCCGTGGAAACAGAAGGAGTTGGACGTCGTGGCCGAAGTTCTGGACCGCGCCGCCGACGCGCTGGAGATGATTCCGCGCGAGGGCATGGCCAAGGCGATGTCGGTCTACAACGCGCGGCCCGGCGCGGAGGCCGGCGGCTGAGGCCGGCGGCGAAGAGGAAATTGAATGGGAGCCAACATGCGGACTTATGAAGTGATGTTCATTCTCCGTCCGGACCTGCCGGAAGAGGAGAGCGAAAAGCTGATCGCCGGTCTGGAAGCGGCGGCGACGCAGGCGGGGGCGCAGTTGCGCCACACCGACCGGATGGGACGGCGGCGGCTGGCGTACCGGGTGCGCGGCTTCGCCGACGGCACTTATGTGCGCTTGGATTTGGAGGGCGGCGCCGAGCCGATCCATGAATTGCAGCACCGGCTGCACGTCACCGAGCCGGTGATCAAATTCCTGGTGGTGCGCACCGATGAAATCGAGCGGCGCTTCCGCCGCGACCAGCGCCGCCGCGAACGCCGCGCCGCGCGCAAACCGGCGCCTGCCGCCGCTTCCGCCGGGAGCGAAGCGGGCAGCGCCGAATCCCTGCCCGCGGCCGAGGCGGCGGGCTCAGTTTCCGATGCCAGCTAGCGAGATTACGAGGTAAATACGATGGCCGATCCAGTCAAAGAAACCAAGCACGAGGGCGGCGGCGACAGCCGCGGCGAGGGCCGTCCAGAAGGACGGCGCCCCCACTCCGGACCGCGCGGCGGCGGGGATTCCCGCGGCGGCAAGCGCCCCTATTTCCGCCGCCGCAAGGTCTGCAAATTCTGCGCGGAAAAAATTGACCGCATTGATTACAAGGACACGCGGCTGCTGCAACAGTTCGTGGCCGAGCGCGGCCGGATCATTCCCCGGCGCATCAGCGGCGCCTGCCCGCAGCACCAGCGGCGGCTGTGCCGGGCGATCAAGCAGGCGCGCAACATCGCGCTGCTGCCCTTCGCGGCGGAGGTATAGCCCATGGCCATGGAAATCATCCTTAAAGACGATGTGGCCAAGCTGGGCCGCAAGGGCGACGTGGTGAAGGTGGCCGACGGCTTCGCCCGCAATTACCTATTGCCGCGCAAGCTGGCGATCGTGGCCACGCCGGGCAACCGCAACAACATCGAACAGATGCGCGCGGCGGCCGGGCGCAAGCAGGAGCGCGACCGGGCTTCGGCCCAGGAACTGGCGGCGAAGCTGAACGCGCTGCAATTGGTCTTCGCCCGCCGCGCCGGAGAAAAGGACACCTTGTTCGGCTCGGTGACCTCGATGGATATCGGCGAGGAGCTGGCGCGGCAGGGCTTCGAGCTGGACCGGCGCAAGATCGCGCTGCCGGAGCCGATCAAGGCGTTGGGCGCGGTCAAGGTGCCGGTGCATTTGCAGCACGGCGTCACGGCCGAGTTGCAGGTCGAGGTCAAACGGGAAGCAGAGCCCGCCGAGGCGTAATCCCTCGGTTCGTCCGCCGCCGGTCCCACGGCGGCGGGCATTGCTAGGCGCGGTCCCAGTCCCGCCCGCGGCGGAGCGTGCCGCACTCCCTAGAGCCGGCGCGGGCCCCGCGATACGATGGCAGTATGCAAAACGTCGCGGTGATCGGCGGTGGAACGATGGGCAATGGCATCGCCCACGTCCTGGCCAGGCATGGGCTGGAGGTTACGCTCTGCGAGGTGAGCGAGCCCTTGCTGCAACGCGCCCGCGGCGCCATTGAAAAGAACCTTCAGCGCGAGGTCAACGCCCAGAAGCTGGACGCCGAGGCGGCGCGGCTGGCGTTGGAGCGCATTCGTCCCACCACGGAACTGGCGGCCGCGGCGCAGGCGGAGTTGGTGATCGAAGCCATCCCCGAACGCCGGGAGTTGAAAACCTCCCTGTTCGCGCAGCTAGACAGCTTGGCGCCGCCCACGACGCTGTTCGCCAGCAATACCTCCTCGATCTCGATCACGGAATTGGCGGCCGCGACCCAGCGGCCGGAACAGTTCATCGGCATGCACTTCATGAACCCCGTGCCGGTGATGAAGCTGGTGGAGGTAGTGCGTGGCGCGGCCACCTCTGACGCCACCGTGGCCGCGGTGCGGGATCTGGCGACGCGGCTGGACAAGACGCCGGTCGAGGCGCGGGACTTCCCCGGTTTCGTCTCCAATCGGGTGCTGATGCCGCTGATCAACGAGGCCATTTTTTGTGTCTTCGAGGGCGTGGCCGAGCCCGAGGCGGTGGACACGGTGATGAAGCTGGGCATGAACCACCCCATGGGCCCGTTGGCGCTGGCGGATTTTATCGGCCTGGACGTTTGCCTGGACATCATGGAAGTGCTGCTGCGCGGCTTCAACGACCCCAAATATCGCCCCTGTCCGCTGCTGCGGCAGATGGTGGCGGCCGGCTGGCTGGGACGCAAATCCGGCCGCGGATTTTATCGTTATTAGCGCTCCGCCGCCGGCGGCGCGACCGCCCGGCGCTCTCGGCGGTCAACCCGCGCCTGCTCGCCGCGGCCCGGGGGTGACCTCTCGCGCCCGCTGGGCCTCCCGCGGCGGCGGCGCGACCCCGGTGAGCGGGACCCGCGCACGCGAATATATATCACCGCGGTGATAAAATGAACCGGTGCGCGGAAGGCAACGCCAGGCGCGGTCCGCCCATTTTGCCGCCGGTTCCCAGCGCCGCACCGTGTTCGCCTATGCCGCGATGCTGGCCGCCGCGGCGGGCATTTTTCTGGCCATCCGCGCGGTGGGCCTGCGCCTCTCCGCTCCCGCGCCGGCGCCCGCCGCGGCCGGCGGCGCCAA
Source organism: Acidobacteriota bacterium (assembly GCA_021827785.1). Taxonomy (GTDB): domain Bacteria; phylum Acidobacteriota; class Terriglobia; order Terriglobales; family SCQP01; genus JAKAUF01. The sequence goes on from JAKAUF010000429.1 coordinate 5,335, forward strand.
TCCCGCCGGCGCCGGCGCGGTGGGCCATGTGCTGCTGGCGCTGCTGGTCATCCTGATCGCCGCGCGCGGCATGGGCGCCCTGTTCGCCCGCTTTCGCCAGCCGCCGGTGGTGGGGGAAATGATCGCGGGCATCCTGCTTGGGCCCTCGCTGCTGGGCCGCTTCGCCCCCGCCGTGTTCGCCTACATCCTGCCCCACACGGTCGCACCCTACATTGCGGTCCTGGCCCAGGTAGGCGTCATCCTCTACATGTTCCTCATCGGCGTGACGCTGGATACCGGCTTGCTGCACAGCCGCGCCCACGCCTCGGTCGCCATCTCCCACGCCAGCATCATCGCCCCGTTCCTGGCCGGCAGCGCCCTGGCGCTGTGGCTGTACCCGCTCTATTCCTCCCGCGCGGTCTCCTTCACGGTCTTCGCGCTGCTGCTGGGCGTGGCCATCTCCATCACCGCCTTCCCGGTGTTGGCGCGCATCTTGCGCGACCGCGGCATGCACACCAGCCGCGTCGGCGCCATCGCCCTGGCCTGCGCCGCCGTGGACGACGTGACCGCATGGTGCTTGCTGGCCTTCGTGGTCAGCGTCGCGCACGCCCAGCCCGCCCACATCGTCAAGACCCTGGCGCTCACCGCCGTCTTCCTCGCGGCGGTGTTCCTGCTGGCCAGCCCCGCCGCCCGCTGGTACGCCCGCCGCTACCGCCGGGGCGACGGCGAGGGCGAGCAGCAAGCCGTCGTCGTGGCCTGCGTGGCCTTGCTGCTCGCCTCGCTAGCCACCCAGCGGATCGGGATTCAGGCGCTGTTCGGCGCTTTCCTGATCGGCGTGGTCATTCCCCACGATTCCTTGCTCGCCCGGGATCTGACCCGCAAACTCGAGGACCTGGTGGTGGTGCTGTTTCTCCCCGCGTTCTTCGTCTTTACCGGGTTGCGCACGCAGATCGGCCTGATGAACAACCTCCGCGATTGGCTGGTCTGCCTGGTGGTGATCCTGGTGGCCGCGCTCAGCAAGTTCCTCAGCGGCGCCGCCGCCGCGCGGCTGACCGGGCTGCCCTGGCGCCAGTCCGCCTCCTTGGGAGCGCTGATGAACGCCCGCGGCCTGGTGGAACTCATCGTGCTCAACATCGGACTGGACCTGCACGTTCTGACCCCCACGCTGTTCGCCATCCTGGTCCTCATGGCGGTGGTCACGACGCTGATGACCGCGCCCGTGCTCAATGCCGTGCTCGGCGAGCGGGAGGCGGTGCTGATGGAGCAGGTTTCTTGATCTCCCCGCCGCTGGCCACGCCGCCTCCGTTTCCGGTCCTGCTGCTGATTTCCGTCGTGGCCGGCTTTATCGGCGCCATGAGCGGCATGGGCGGCGGCATCGTCCTCATTCCCGCCCTCACGCTGCTGGGCGTCAACATCAAGGTAGCGATCGCCATCAGCATTCTCTCCGTCATCGCCACCTCCAGCGGCTCGGCCTCCGCCTACGTCCGCGACCACATCACCAACCTCAAGGTGGGCATGTTTCTGGAGATGTTCACCATCGTGGGCGCGATCGTCGGCGCCCGCATCGCGCTCGCCGCCTCCGCCCGTCCCTTATACATTGCCTTCGGCCTGGTTCTGCTCGGCTCCTGGCTGGCGCTGCTGCTGGCCGGCCATGGCACATGGCAAACCGCCGCGCCGCAGGACGGCTTCACGCACTGGCTGGAGCTGGAGGGCGCCTACTACGACCAGGCGCAGGGCCGCCGGATCGAGTACAAGGCCCGCCGCGCCTATCTCGGCGCGCCGCTGATGTGGGGCGCCGGCTTGATCGCCGGCCTTTTGGGCATCGGCGCGGGCGCGGTCAAAGTGCT
>JAKAUF010000429.1:7170-11293 GCA_021827785.1 Acidobacteriota bacterium
CAAAGTGCTGATTCATGATCTGGTCATGGGCCTTCCGCCGAAGGTCTCCACCACCACCAGCAACCTGATCATCGGCGTCACCGCCCTGGCCGGCGCCAGCGTCTATCTGGCCGCCGGCCTGATCTCGCCCGCCATTGCCGCTCCTGTCGCTTTGGGCGTGGTGGTCGGCGCGCTGCTCGGCACGCGGCTCTTGGTCCGCCTGACGAACCTGGCGGTCCGCCGCTTCTTTCTCGTGGTTCTTGTTCTGCTCGCCGCGGAAATGCTCTACCGCGGCCTCGCCGGAGTCGTATGAAAGCGTCGCCACTCCCCGGTGCGCAGCCCGGCACCCCGCGCCCGGTCAGTCCGGGAGGCAGCGGCGCAGCGAGCTCGGCCCAGGCCCGCATGGACACTCTGGTCGGCACCTTGCTGCTGATCGGCGTCATGGCCAGCCTGGCTTTGGTGGCCGCAGGAGTCATTTGGTCCTACCTGCGCACCGGGCACATGGTCCCGAACTACCGCATCGTCGGGATGAATTTCTTTGCTTTCGCGGTGGCCACGGCCGCGGGCCTGCGCCATGGTCGTTTCACCCCCAAGCTGCTGATCAACACGGGCATCGTCACCCTGATGCTGACGCCCTTTCTCCGGGTTCTCGCCTCCATGCTCTATTTCCTCACGGTCAAGAATCCCAAGTACACCGCCTTCACCGCGTTCGTGCTCGCCGTGCTGGCCTGGAGCCTATTTTTGCGGCATTGACCCGCTGGTCCCACCACGCGCCGAGGCGCGCGGGGCGGAGCCTACGCGGGCCACGCGAACCAGCGCGCGGGGGCCGGCGCGCGAGCCGCCGGCCGGAGCCGCTTGCCTGGAGGGTAACGGAAGCGTAAGCTGGTGCCGCGAGGTGAGGGGTGCGGTGGAGCAATTCCGCGCGGGCCATGGCCGCGTTGCTCTGGCTAATGCTGGTGGCAGCGCCGGCGGCGGCGCAGCAAGCCCTGGTGGTGGTCAATTCCGGCTTGGTGTACCTGCCGCAGTCCGGCGTGGCGCTGAACGCGGCGACCGGCAAGGTGCAGTGGCGGACGCCGCGTTATAGCGGCCAGGTGCTCAGCAACCGGCGCGGCCTGCTGATCGTTTCCTATCTGGCGGTCATTCACCGCGAACAGGACTCCAGTTTTTCCTGGCGCTGGACGCGGTACTGCCGCCTGCGGGCGGCCAACGGCCGTCCGCGCTGGTGTGCGGACGCCTTGGACGCGCTGGGCGCCAAGCTTTCGGCCAGCGGCAAGCTGCTCTACATCCAGCAGCCGGAACACGTGGACCTCTACGATGCCCGCAGCGGCCGTCATCTCCACAGCCTGGGCAGCACGCCCGACGGGGAAATGGTCGCGCTGCCCGGCAACGGCGTCGCGGTGTACACGGCGCAACCGCGGCGCAGCCGGCTGTGGGCGTTTTCCCTGGCCATGCAGCGGGTGGTCGTAAAGCAATTTGCCCGGATCATCTTTGCCTTTCATGGGCCGGGCGCCGGCGTGCTCTGGTACGCGCCGCAGGCCGGGCGGTTCATCAACCCGCTCGGCGCCGCCGCTCCGGCCCCTACCCCGGCGGCGGATCCAGGCAGCTTCCCAGATGCCGTCACCAACCGCTGGGGATTCGCCATCAGCCAATCGCGCGGGCGCCAACAGCGGATCAGTGGCGGCCGGTATGAAGGCGCGGTCTGGTCCCATGCCATGAAGGGCGACCCCACCTTGCGCTTGTTCGGGCGCTCGGTGATCGTTTGGCAGCGGGAACAGAAAGGCACGCTTTTGACGCTATTCGGCCTAGCGCACGGGCGTCTGCGCTTTCGCCGCGCGCTTCCCGTGCGCGTCGTGGCCGCGATGATGGATCGCGGACCCACGACGGAGCCGCCGGGACTGGCGCTGTTTGCGCCCCGCGATCTATTGTGGCTGGACGGAGCGAGCGGCCAGGTGCGGTGGTGGCAACACGCGGACAGCTATGAACCCGCGGCGCTGACCGGCCCAGCGGTACTGGCCTGGGATGGCGGCCGGCTGGTGGCCTTCAGCCGCGCTACCGGGGACGTATTGTGGCGGGTGCGCTTCCGGCTGCGGGGCAAATCCCAGCATTAGCCCAACCGGTCACACACGGGTTTCTTGTTCCCGCGCGCCGTGCGAAAATAGACCGATATCGTCATGCGTCGGATCCTCGTCGGCCTCGGCATTCTTACTTTTGTCCTGGCGGTAGTCCTCGCCAAGGAAAGCCAGTGGTGGGTCGCCATACCGGACGGCATGTTCGGCATCGGCATTGCCTGGCTGGCCTGGGAAGACCTGCACGCCACGGCGCCAGGAGCCCCGGCGCTGCGCACCGCGCCCAGCGTGCCGGAGCCGGTAACGGAGCCGCCCACCCCTAGCCCAACACTGGCCGCCTCGCCCGCGGCCCCCAAGCCGCGCGCCGGCGTTCCCTCCGCCAAAAAACGCCGCAAGGGCCGCCGCTAACCCCGGCATCGCGGTCCCGCCGGCGTCACGACGCCCCGATGCGGCGGGCCGACCCCGCGGGCAACCAGAGCCAGCGTGGTATATTCCTGGCCGGAGGGAATGCCTTGCGTGCACTTCGGCTTCTGTTCACGGTCCTGGCGCTGACGGCCCTGCTGGCCCTTGGCGCTTCGGCTCAGTTGGTCAAGACCTATAAGCCCATCAAAGCGGGATGCTGCCTGCTGTTTCAGGCGCAGCATTTTACCCACGAGCTGACGGACTTCAACCAGCTTTCCCGCTACCATGCCGACGATCTGCGGCTGGAGGCGGCGCCGCCCGTGCCCGGCCGGGTCGTATTTCTGGGCGATTCGATCACCGACATCTGGCAGCTTGCCAAGTATTTTCCCGGCAAGCCGTACGTCAACCGGGGTATTAGCGGGCAGACCACCGTGCAGATGCTGGCGCGGATGTTCCCTGACGTCATTGACCTGCATCCCGCGGCGATGGTCTTTCTGGGCGGGACCAACGACATCGCCGCCAATACCGGGCCGCAGACGGCGCGGATGGTGGAACAAAACATTCAGGCCATCGCCGAACTGGCGAAGCTGCACCACATTCGGGTGATCCTGTGCTCGCTGACGCCGGTGAGCAACTACGTCGGCATCGTGCAAACCACCGACCGGCCGCCGGCGGACATTTTGCGGCTCAATCGCTGGATCCAAAGCTACGCGCGCCGGACCGGGGCGGTGTATTGCGATTACTACCATACCGTGGTGGACGCGCACGGCTTTTTCCGCCGTGGCTATTCCATTGACGGCCTACACCCGAACGCCAAGGGATTTGCCCTGCTGGCGCCGGTGGCGGAACGGTGCATTCAAAGAGCACTGCACGAATAGCCGCTGACTGCACAGGGAATGGCCAAGCGGCACGGGCGGTGGTGCAGCACGCGTGCGGTGGCCATTCCCACGATGCCAGCGGATCGCAATCTTGCAGATCTTTTCCGTCAGAAATCTAAATCTGCATTTAGCGCGGAAAACCTGCGACTGCCCGTTGCAACCGCCGGCGGGCCGCGGGCTGTGCTAGCCGGTACGAACGCTCCGCGGCTTACTCCTGGCGTGCAACGGGCGCCAGCAGGTCGGGGCGGTTGCGGAGTGTTTTGGCGCGGGCGGCGTCCTGACGCCAGCGGGCGATGGCGGCGTGGTCACCGCCGCGCAGCACCTCCGGCGTGCCCCAACCGCGGAATTCGGCCGGGCGGGTGTAGTGGGGATAATCCAACAGGGTCTCCCGGCCGGCGCTCTCGGCGGCGCTGAAGGATTCATTCACGGCGGATTGCTCATGCCCCAGGACCCCCGGCTGGAGGCGGGCGATGACGTCCATGACGATGGCCGCCGCCAACTCGCCCCCGCTGAGGACGAAGTCGCCGATGGAGAGCTCTTCATCGGCCATGAACTCGGCGACGCGCTCATCCACGCCTTCATAGCGGCCACAAATGAGCACCAGCCGCTGGTAGCCGGCAAAGCGGCGGGCGGCGGCCTGATCAAAGCGCCGGCCCTGAGCCGAAAGCAAAATCACCGCATCCGCGGGGCCGTGCGGCCGGGCGGCGTCGCCCAGCAGGTCATCCAGACAGGCGGCGATGGGCTCCGGTTTCATGACCATGCCTTCGCCGCCCCCAAATGGCCGGTCGTCGGTGGTGC
>JAKAUF010000292.1 GCA_021827785.1 Acidobacteriota bacterium
TGAAGCCGGTGCACCGCCGCATTCTCTACGCGATGTTTCGCGAGGGGCTGCTGTCGAACAAAAAGTATTCGAAGTGCGCCGGCGTGGTCGGCGAGGTGCTGAAGAAGTACCATCCGCACGGGGATACCGCGGTCTATGACGCCTTGGTGCGCATGGCGCAGGACTTCACGCTGCGCTATCCGCTGATTGACGGCCAGGGCAACTTCGGTTCGGTGGACGGCGATCCTCCGGCGGCCTACCGTTACACCGAGGCCCGGCTGGCCCGGATGGCGGAAGAGATGCTGGCCGACATTGACAAGGACACGGTGGACTTCACGCCGAATTTCGACGAGTCCACCAGCGAGCCCGTCGTCCTGCCGACCCGCTTCCCGAATCTGCTGGTCAACGGCGGCGACGGCATCGCCGTGGGCATGGCGACCAAGATTCCTCCCCACAATTTGACCGAGATTTTGGACGCCAGCCTGGAACTGCTGCACAACCCCAAGGCGCAGCTGGCGGATTTGCTGAAGCACGTCAAGGGGCCGGATTTCCCCACCGGCGGCATCATCTACGGCCGCAGCGGCATCGCCGAAGCCTATCGCAAGGGCCGGGGGGCGTTTCTGGTGCGGGCCAAGGCGGGCACGGAGACGCTGAACAAGGACCGGCAGGCGATCGTCTTCACCGAGATCCCCTTCCAGGTCAACAAGGCGCGGCTGATCGAGCGCATCGCCGAGCTGGTGCAGGACAAAAAAGTCGAGGGCATCAGCGACATCCGCGATGAAAGCGACCGCGACGGCATGCGCATCGTGCTGGAGCTGAAACGCGGCGAGCAGGCGGAGATCATCCTCAACCAGCTCTACAAGCACACCAATCTGCAAACCAGCTTCGGCATGATCCTGCTGGCGGTGGTCAACGGCCAGCCGCGGGAGATGGGGCTGGTGGAGGCGATCCAGCACTTCCTGGATCACCGCGTGGACGTGGTGCGGCGGCGCACGGCCTTCGAGCTGGCCAAGGCGCGCGACCGCGAGCATGTCCTGGAAGGCTACAAGATCGCCCTCGACAACCTGGACGCGGTGATCAAGCTGATCCGCGCCTCGGCGTCGCCGCGCGAAGCCCGCGAAGGATTGGAGACGCGCTTCAAGCTGAGCGAAAAGCAGGCGCAGGCGATTCTCGATCTGCAACTGCATCGCCTGACCAGCATGGAGCGGCAGAAAATCCTCGACGAGTTGGAGGAGATCCGCCAGCGCATCGCCGAGTTGGAGGCGATCCTGGCCAGCGAGAAGAAGCTGCGCGGCGTCATCAGCGATGAGCTGAAGGAAGTGCGCAAGGACTACGGCGGCGAGAAGGATCCCCGGCGCACGGCGATCGAAGACCAAGTGGACGAGATCCGGCTGGAGGATTTGATCCAGGAGGAAACCGTCGCCATCACCGTCACCCACTCCGGCTATTTGAAGCGCACCGCCATCTCCACCTACCGGCATCAGCGCCGCGGCGGCAGCGGGCGCATCGGCGCGGGCACGCGCGGCGAGGATTTCGTCGAGCGGCTCTTCGTCTCCTCCACGCACAGCTACATCCTGATCTTCACCAATCGCGGCCGCGTGTATTGGTTGAAGGTCTATGAGATTCCCGATGCCGCCGCCAACGCCAAGGGCAAGGCCGTGCACAACCTGGTGGCGCTGCAAGAGGGCGAGGACGTGCGCGCGATTTTGCCCGTCAAGGATTTGAACAGCGAAAGCGAGTTCATCGTGATGGTCAGCCGCAAGGGGACCATCAAGAAGACGGCGGTCAAGGAGTTCTCCAATCCGCGCAACGCCGGCATTTGGGCCATGGGCGTGGAGGACGGCGATGAGCTGGTGAACGCGGTGCTCTCCGATGGCGAGCAGCAGATCTTCCTGGCGGCGCATAACGGGAAGGGCATCCGCTTCTCCGAGGACGGCGTGCGGCCGATGGGACGCACCGCCCGCGGCGTGCGCGGCATGTCGCTGGAGAAGAACGATTACATCGTCGGCATGGAAGCCGCCAAGGACGACAAGCAGCTCATCCTCAGCGTCACGGAGAACGGCTACGGCAAGCGCACCGCGCTGAAGGAGTACCGCCTCCAGTCCCGCGGCGGCAGCGGCGTCATCAACATCCGCACCACCGACCGCAACGGCAAGGTGGCGGCAGTGATGGCCATCGGCGAGGACACCGAGATCATGGTCATCAGCCAGCAGGGCAAGATCATCCGCGTCGGCACCGGGGAGATCCGCGAGGCCGGGCGGGCGACGCAGGGCGTCCGGCTGCTGCGGTTGGACGAAGGCGACAAGGTCGCCGCCGCCTGCGTGATTCCCAGCGAAGACGCCAATGGCCAAGGCGACCTGATCCAATAAGTCAGAGCCTACGGCGCGCTCTAGCCGGCGCCACGACCGTCCCCGGCGCTCCGCGGCGGCGTTTTCTGGGGGCGCGGACGGCCTCGTCCGCACCGGATTGCGGGCCGGCGGCCCGCGCTCCCAGGCCGCTTGGCGGAAGGTCGCGGCGCGGCGCCCGCGAGCGGGGTATGGTAAGGGTATGACCTGCTGGCAATGCGGCCGGGATATTCCCCTGATGAGCGGCGAACGCGTCGGCGGCCGCGACACCTGCCCCGGCTGCGACGCGGACCTGCACGTCTGCCGCAACTGCCGCCACTTTGATCCTTCCGTTCACAACCAGTGCCGCGAATCGCAGGCGGAAAAGGTCCAGTACAAGGACCGCAATAACAAGTGCGATTATTTCTCGCCGGTGACGGTCGTGGGCCGCGCCGCGCCGAAGGCGGATTCCGCCGCCAGCAGCGCCAAGAAAAAGTTCGACGACCTGTTCAAGCTCTAGCCCGGCTTCAAGCTCTAGCTGGCGCCGCCCCAGCGCAACCTGAACCAGCGCCCGCGCCCCTCGGGCCGAGCCCGCGCCTAGCCGCCGGGCGCCGCCCCAGGGCAGTTGTTGCCCGCAGCCATGACCCAGCAATATGGTAATATGGGCCGGTGAAAACGACGCTGGAGCTGCCCGATGAGCTGCTGATCGCGGCCAAGCGCGCGGCCCTGGAGCGGCGGTGGACGCTGCGCCGACTGGTCGAGGTGGCCCTGCGGCAGGAGTTGGCCGCCCGGCCCAAGCGGCGGCGCCCGGCTCGCTGGATCACCGCGCCGGGAGGGCTGCCGGCCGACCTGGGCCTGGCCGACCGCGAGCGCATGCGGGAGTGGATCGAGCGCCAGGGATGATCGCGCTCGACACGAACATTCTGCTGTATGCGCATGCCGGCTCCGCGCCGGAGGGCCGAACCGCCCGCGCGGCATTGGACCGCGCCGCCCGCGATCCGGGCGGCTGGGGCGTGGCCTTCCCGGTGCTGGCGGAGTTTTGGAGCGTGGCCACGGCGCCGGCATCGCCGCTGCGTTCCTCGCCCGAGATCGCTGCCGCGTTTCTAGCGCAACTGGAAAACCATGGGGCGCGAATCTGGCGGCCCGCCCCCGATCTTGCACCCCGGCTGCGCCAGGCCGCGGCCGCACTGGCCATCCGCGGGCGGCGCATCTTCGATCTGCAAATCGCCTTGATTGCCCAAGACGGCGGCGCCGATGAGCTGTGGACGCACGACGCCGCTTTCGTCACCGTGCCTGGTCTTGCGCTGTGCGATCCGCTCGGCGGCGATTAGGTTTCGCCGGCCCTGCGGGTTCGGCGATCCGGCCATACGCGCCGTCCGTCCGTGTACGCCGCGGGCCCTCGGCGGCGCCCGCCCCTAAAAAGCGCGAACGCGCATCGGGCCGAGCGCGGCATTCCGCGGCGGCGTTTTCCGGGGGCGCGGACGGCCTCGTCCGCACCAGACTGCGGGCCAGCGGCCCGCGCCCCCAGGGCCGACGGCGCATCCCCACGGGCGGCGATGCATCCCCCTGGGCGCTCCGCCGCGGGCTCGCGCTCGAGCTTGGCATCGGCTTGCCCTTGCGGCGAACGCGCGGGCTGCCGCCACCGGCAAAGAGAAAAGCGCCCCGCGAACGGGGCGCGTTAACCGGCAGCCGCGAGGTCGAATCGCCGCCGCGCCAGCTATAGCAGGTAAATGACGAAGAACAGGAGGACCCAGACGATGTCCACGAAGTGCCAGTAGTACTCCGCGGCGGTGAGGGAGAAGTTGTAGGTCTGATCTATTTGGTTCGTCTCCATGCGGTAATACACCAGGGAGAGGAACAATAAACCGACGCAGACGTGCAGGCCGTGGAAGCCGGTCATCCAATAAAACTCGGAGCCGAAGGCGCCGTGCTGGTAGGTGAACTTGTCGAAGGCCTTCAGCGTGCCCCAGTCATAGCCCTGGATGCAAAGGAAGATGATGCCCAGGCCGATGGTGGCGAGCAGCCAGTTCTTGGCGAGCGCCTTCTTGCCCTTCAGGAAGGCTTGATGGCACCAGTGGTAGGTGAAGCTGGAGAAGACCAGCAGCATGGTGCCGATCGCGGCCAGGTGCGGATCCAGATACGGCGCGCCGACCGGCGGCCAGGTCTTGGCGTGGGCGTAGCGGAGATAAAGGTTGTGGGCGAAAAAACTGCCGAAGATCGCACCCTCGGACAATAGGAAATAAAAGAAGCCGCGGCGCAGGATCTTATAGGTGTAGACCGGATCCTGGTGGTGCCGCTCGCGCGCGATGGTCGTCGCCCAGCCGAGCGCCGGGATCAGCACGCAGATCAGCGCGCTGAGATAGAACAGCGGCATGATGTGATAGCCGCTGGCCAGCAAAAAGAAACTGGTGGCGAAGAGGCCGATGCCGAAGGCCAGCAGCAGCGGCCAGCCGCTGGGCTGGGGGGCGTGGGCCGAGGGATCGCCGTGCGCGGCGTGGCCGGGCGCTGCCGCCGCGGCGGCGCTGCCGTGGGGCGCGGGAAGACTGGTGGAAGTAGGGTCCATGTTCATTGCGGATCTAGAAATTGCTTTGCCAACCGTGCTGGTCCCAGGGGAAGCGCCAGATCACCGGGCCGGGGCGAATCCAACCGGCGCGAACGAAAAAGTACGAGGTGCAAAGGCAGCAGACGGCGATCGCCACCAGAATCCACGCCATGCGCACGGTGCGCCGGCGGACGGCGGGATCGTACGGCGAAGGCGGCAAACCACGGCTCGCGCTGACGCCGCCGTTTACTGACTGGTAAACTTCGGGCTTGTCCATGGCGCCTGCTTCTCCTTGGCATATTTCTTCGGAAAGAGGGTGTAATTCCAGGTAATGGTATGGATGTCCCGGGGCAAGCCGGGGTTCACCTGGTAGATCACCGGCAGCGTGCGGTGCTGGTGCGGCTTCAGCGTCTGATCGGTGAAGCAGAAGCATTGCATGATGGCCACCGTCTGCGCCGCCTGCTCCGGGTAGAGAGCGTGAATGGCGCGGAAGCGAATCGTCTTATCGGTGGGATTGTAGAACGTATAGAAGTTTTCCGCCCGCTTGCCGACGTCCACGGTCTGGAGCTCGTGGCCGGGGGCGAACTGAATATCCAACCCGGTGGTGACCTCGCCGTTGAACATCATGGTGAGCTGGCGGTTGCTATGGACGCCGGCGACGGCGGCGTTGTTGGGGTTGGGATTGATGCCGTAGTGCTCGCAGAAATCCCGGAACAGCGGAATATTGAGGAAGGCGAAGCCGAACATCAGCGGGATGACCGGCAACAGGAACCACAACAGGCGGGAATGGCGGACGGGACGAACGGGCCCGCGCGGCCCGGGCCCCGCGGATTGATCCGAATGCGACGCAGGACTGCTCATAATGATGGCGAACCTCCTCAATCGTGGGCGGGCACGAACTCCGGCTCCTCGTCGAAGTTCCAGGGCTTCGGCGGGGTCGCGGTGGTCCACTCCAGGCTTTGCTGCACATCGTTGACGCCCCAGGGATCGGGATCGGAGGTGCGCTCGCCTTTGCGCAGCGAATGGAGAACGTTATAGGTGAAGATGATGCCGCCGGCCAGTAACAGCAAAAAGCCGGCCGAGATGAAGCGGTTGAGGGGCGCGAACTGAGGCCTGTAGAAGGCGACGCGGCGCGGCATGCCCTCGAAGCCGAGCCAGTGCATGGGCATGAAGACCCAAATGAAACCGATGAAGAACAGCCAGAAATGCCAGTTGGCCAGCTTTTCGCTGAGCAAGCGGCCGGTCATCTTGGGGAACCAATAATAGATGGCCGCCATCAGACCCATGACCGAGCCGCCGAAGAGCACGAAGTGCAGGTGGGCGACGACGAAGTAGCTATCGTGCACGGCGATGTCGAAGGGCACCACCGCCAGCATGACGCCGCTCAGGCCGCCGATGACGAACAAGGCGATGAAGCCGAGCGCGAATTTCATCGCCGGCGTGAAGTCAATCGTGCCGCCCCAGGCGGAGGCCAGCCAGGAATAGACCTTGACCCCGGTGGGGATGCCGATCAAGAGGCTGGTGGTGGAGAAAAAGATCTGCGCCTGCGGCGAAATGCCGCTGGTGAACATGTGGTGCGCCCAGACCATGAAGCCCAGCACGCCGATCGAGGCCAGGGCGATGACCATGCCCTTATAGCCAAAGACCTTTTTATGCGAGAAGGCGGGCACCACGTGGGACATGATCCCGAAGGCGGGCAGGATCATGATGTACACCTCGGGGTGGCCGAAGAACCAGAACAGGTGCTGGTAGAGCAGCGGATCGCCGCCCAGGCCGGGCTGGAAGAAGCCGGTGCCGAACATGCGGTCGCTCAGCAGCATCACCATCACGCCGCTCAGCACGGGAACCGCCAGCAGCAGCAGCCAGGCGGTGATGACGTTGGACCACACGAACAACGGCAAGTCCATCCAGCCCATGCCGGGGGCGCGCATGTCGGCGATGGTGACCAGGAAGTTAACCGCGCCCATGATCGAGGCGATGCCCATCAGGATGATGGCCAGCGCCCACAGGCTTTCGCCGGCGCCGGGGGAGAACTGCGGCCCCGACAACGGCGGATAGCTCCACCAGCCGCCGCGGGCGGAGCCGTGGACGGTGAAGAAGCTGGCGTACATCATCAGCGCCGGCGGAATCATCATCCAGAAGCCGAAGGCGTTGAGCTTGGGAAACGCCATGTCCCGCGCGCCAATCATGATCGGCACCAGGTAATTGCCCAGCCCCACGAACGCCGGCATGATGACCATGAAGATCATCACCGTGGCGTGCATGGTCAGCATCTCGTTGTAGAGATGCGGCGAGATGAAGCTGGAGTTGGGATTCCATAGGCGCAGCCGCACCACGCCCGCGAACAGCCCGCCGGCCCAGGCGTTGACGAAGGCGAACATCAGGTACAGCAGCCCGATCTTCTTGTGGTCGGTGGTCGTCAGCCAATCCATCAGGCCGGAATAGGCCTGAGGCGCGGGCGCCGGGGCGACGGCGGCTTCGGCGGTGCTCATAGGGACTCCTTGGTTGCGGCCCGGTGCTTGGCGGCCGGAAGCCGCGGCGGAACCGCTTGCGCGGCGCCGCCGCTGGAGGCGTGCTTGGCCAGCCATTGCACGAACTGCGGCGGCGGCAGCACCTTAACGGTTAGGAACATCTCGCCGTGCAGGGGGCCGCAAAGCTGGGCGCATTGCCCCTGGTAGGTGCCGGGGCGGGCGTTGAACCAGACATGGGAGATGCGGCCGGGCACGGCGTCCATCTGCAAGCCGAGGCCAGGCACGTAGAAGCCGTGGATGACGTCCACGCTGGTGATCTGCAAGCTAACGTTGCGGTTCGCGGGCACGACCAGGGCCTGATTGGAAAAATCGATCCCGTATTTAGGATAGCGATACTCCCAAAAGAAACGATGGCCGATGACGACGACGTTCAGATTGGGGGCGGGCCCGAAGTCAATCTTCTTCAGGGAGCGATAGCCGATCAAGGCGACGAAGACCAGCGCCAGGATGGGCAGGACGGTCCAGGTGATTTCCAGCCCGGGGTTGTCGTGGAACGTGGCGGGCTGGCGCGGATCGTTGGGCCGGCGGCGGAACTTGAAGATGACGTAGACCAGCAGCACTTCCGCCAGGGCGATGAAGGGAATGATGATCCAGAACGCCGCCCAGCTGGTGTTGCGAATCCAGTGGGCGACATTGCTGGCAGGATTGCTGAACGCGTTGGTGACCCTGGCGCCCGGGTTCTGCGCCCAGGCGGGCAGGGTGGCGAACAGCGCCAGCCCCAGCGCCGCGGGCCAGCCGAGCAGCGCAGGGAGGCGGAAGCGATGGGCGGAAAATGGGAGACGGGTCTTCACTGCGGGATCCTCACTTCTGGGAAGCCTGCGAAGCGGCCGGCGCGGCGCCGAGCTGCCCGGCCAAGTGCTGCACGTGAGCGTACAGGGCGGTCATCTGCTCCTGGGTGAGAGCGCCGAAGCCGGGCATCATGCGGCCCGGCAGGCCATGGGCCACCAGCTGGGAGAAGTACGCTTCGTTGCTGGTCCATTGCGGCATCAAGGGATGGTCGAAGCTCTGCGCTTTGACCTCGACATAGGGATCAAAGGAGATCATCCAGATGGGCTTGCCGCCCTGGCCGTTGGGCAAGTGGCAACTGGCGCAGTCGGCTTGGTAGATGGCCGCGCCCTCGGCGTTGTCGGCAACCTGCGCCGCCGGCGGATCGCTTTGCGCCGCCTGTTGGTAGAGCTGCACCAGGTCCTTCATGGCCAGGTCAATGGGGATATGCGGGCCCTCGTCCACCGCCTTCACCTTGGGCAGCGGCGTGGGCCCGACCGGCGCGGCGGAGCTGGCGCCGGTCGGCAGGCTGGCCACTTCCGCCGGCGTGTCCTGCTGGGGATCGGGAATCCAGTGCTGGACGTAATGCGCCACTTCCATCCGCTGCGCCGCGTTCAGCACGCCGGCCCAGGCGGGCATGGAGGTGCCCGAGACGCCGTTGCTGATGGTGTGGTACAGGGTCACCAGCGACGTTCCGTTGGTGAATTTGGAGGTGGGATCGTGGAAATTGCGCGGCGGGGGATTCAAGCCCGCCGACCGCGGACCGTTGCCCAGTCCGTCCTCGCCATGGCACGGGACGCAGTTGACCTCGAAGACCTGCTTGCCGGCCGCCATCATCTGCGAGGAGTTTTGCACCATCGCGCGCAGGTCCACCTGCTTCTGTTGCTGGCGGTGGATGTGGGGCACGCCGAAGAAGTTGAAGCGGCTGATGAACTCCGCCTGATGGAACTGGCCGCCCGCGGCCAAATAGATGATGGTGAGCAGCACCACCACGACGATGCCCAGCCACACGATCTGGCGCGTTTGGGCCTGCGCCGGTGACGGCGCGGGCTTGGGCGGCCGCGGCGCGTCATGCTCGTGCCGGCGCGAAGCCGGCGGATAGGGCTGGTCGGGTTTTTGGCTTCCGAAGAGCATTACAGGTATCTCCCGGCGACGGAGTTCACCAGTTTCGGATCTCCGATGGGGACAGTCGAATGTCTGCGCAGCAGACGGCTGACGCTAAGAGCGAAGGCGCCGAAGAAGAGCAGGAATGCCCCCAAATCGGTCCAGGTGGGCAGCGTGAACGACGCGTGCTGCACCGGCATCACCAACCAGTAGATGTCGCAGTACTCGGCGATGAGGATCAGCCAAGCCATGCTGAGGATCACCGGCTCCTTGGTGCGCACCTTCTGATTCATCAGGATAACGAACGGAACCGCCCACTTGGCGAGGAGCAGGAACAGGAACATCCAATTCCATCCGCCCATCAGGCGGCGGTGGAAGAACGCGGTCTCGTCGTTTTGATTCGAGTACCAGATGATGAAGTACTGCTCGAAGCCGATGTAGACCATGAAGATGCAGAAGGCGTGCAGCATCCGCGCCAGGTCCACATAGTGATGGTCGGTGACGATTTGGCCCAACCAGCCGCGCCGGCGCATGGTCACCGCCAGCACGACCAGCAGCGCGAAGGCGGCCTCGAACATGCCGGCGAAGGCGTAGACGCCGAACATGCTGGAGGACCAGCCGTGCTGCATGGACATCAGCCAATCGGCGCAGGCTAGCGTGAAGGTGACGGCGAAGACGGGGATGTAGAGCGCCGCCATGCGGCCGTTCTTGCTGGACAGCTTGCCCCAGCCGCCGGGATGGCGCTCATTGATTTGGTCGCCTTCGCGATCCTGGCGCAGGGAGCGGCCGATGAAGAATGCGCCGAAGGCGGCCCAAATGGCGAGGAACAAGCCGGTGCGGAAGTCAAAGGCGCCGAGGCTGTAATACCAGTTCTTTTCGGCGCGATGAAAATGGAAGCCGTGCCGCGCCCAGAAATACAAATGCGGAGCGGCCAGCATCAGCAGCGGGCTCAGGATGAAGGCCACCGGCAGGTAGCTGGCGCAGGCCTCGGCGATGCGGCGGAAGACCACCGACCAGGTGGTGCTGGCGACGTATTCCAGCGCCACCAGGAACAGGCCGCCCAGCGCCAGGATGAGGAAGAACAAGTAATTGACGATGACGCTTTCCCACACCCGGTGCGGGTCGAACTTCACCCCCAGCAGGAGCAGGACGGCGCCGATGGCCAGCGCGGCCCAAAGCTGCTGCCGGAACCCCTTGGAGATGGGGGCGGGACCGGGATCCGCCACCGTGGCGACCTCGAGATGGCCCATGGGGAAATGGGTGCCATCACTGCGCGGATCCATCTCCTTGCCGTGCGCGGGAATGGTAGAGGCGCTCATTGTTTTTGGCTCCCGGAAGGTTGGGCCACGGCGTCCTGGCCGGGAATGGGGCCGTGAGGGCCTTCGGCTTCGGGGTAATCACCGGCGAAGTTCATCCCCTGCTGGGTGGCGGCATCCAAGGCCTGCGGCGTGGGATGCGCGGCGAATTGCAGCGCGCGCACGTAATGCACGATGGCCCAGCGCTGCGCCGGATCCAGTTCGGTTGCGTAGGGGGGCATTTGCCCGAAGCCCTGGGTGATGATGGTGAAGATATGGCCGTCGGAGTACTGCATGACCGCGGGGCTGAACAGCGGCGGCGGCTGGGTGAAATGGGGCACGATGTAGCCGTAGCCATCGGCGCGGGGGCCGTGGCAAACGATGCAGTAGGTGTTGAACCAATACCGCCCCGCCTTCAGCACCGGCAGCGTCATCGGCAGGGGATTCAGCATTTGATCTTCGTTGGCGAGATCGTTGCCGAGCGGATAGGGCACCCAGTGGCGGGGCACCGTGCCGGCGGGCACCGGCCGCATCTCCGGTGCATTGTGGTCCAGCGGGTCCACGCTTTGCGGTTGCACCGGCGGGCCCTCATACATTTCCGGCAGGATGGAGACGCGAAATTTCAGCTCCGGCTTGGATTTCGTGCCCGGGCCCGAGGGCCAGGCCTGGCAGCCGGTGGCGGCCAAGGCCAGG
>JAKAUF010000167.1 GCA_021827785.1 Acidobacteriota bacterium
CCGGACCGGCGAACAGCGGCAAATGGCCGCCGCGCGGAAGCTCGGCCAAATGCGCCAGGGCCTCATACTGCTCGGCGGTCAGCACCGGATTCTTGAAATACGATCCCGCGCTGCCCCATGGCGCTCCACTCGCCTCAATGACCATGCCTTTGCCGCGGCGGACGGCAAGCACGGTGTCGCGCACCTGCGCCAGCGACGGCTGCGCCGCCCCCAACCGTTTTTGCAGGTCGGGATAGCGCACCGCCGGCGCCCCGCCGGGCCGCAAGGCGAAGCGCACGCTGCTGACCACATACCGGCCTCCGTCGCTGCCGTTGAAGCGGCTGGAACGATAGCCGAAACGGCAATCTCCCTGCCCCAGCTCGACGAATTCTTGTGCCTGCCGGTCCCAAGCGCGGACGGCGGTGATGGTCTCCGCCACCTCCTGACCGTAGGCGCCGACGTTTTGAATCGGCGTGCCGCCGGTCGAGCCCGGAATGCCGCTCAGGCATTCCAACCCCGCCAAATCCTGCTGCACGCACCAGGCGACGAACCCATCCCAGGTCTCGCCCGCGCCTACTTCTACCTCCGCGCCGGATCGCTGCCGGCCAACGATACGCATCGCCAGCACCAATCCGGGAAAGCCCGCATCGGAAACCAGCACGTTGCTGCCGCCGCCGAGCACAAACACCGGCAGGTGTTGCCGCTCCGCAAACTCTAGCGCCGGCGGAATCTGCCCTTCCTCCGTTATGGCGCAAAAATGCCGCGCGGCGCCACCGATCTGAAACGTGGTCAGCGGTGCTAAGGCTACGTTCGCCTTGACTGCAATCTTCACAGCTGCTCCCGCCGGCTTCATCCCTCTCAGCATACCCGGCCCGTTGCGGGATGAGGCCCGGCGGAGCCCATCGTTTGACGGAGCTCGCGCCGTGTGAACTGGGAGCAAAGGGGGCGCGAACCGGCCGCGACCTTCCGCCCGGGGGGCCTACCCTGGGCCTGCGACGCAGCGCAACCGCAGCGGCGCGCGGGCTGAGGCTGGGGCGAATGGGGCCCTCAGCCTCGCCGGTACGCCAAGCGGAACCAGCCAATCATCCGCGCCGCGGCTGGCGCCAAGCAATCGCTGGCGAGGCTGCGCACCGATGGCCCCGACGGTAATCCCGCACTCCCCGCCGACGGTAGGCCCCGCCTGTGGGAATTTGCGTTTTCCCGCACTGGGCTTAAATGACAGGACGATGACGCCTGTGCAAAACGGCCAAAAGGTGCATTTTTGTTGACCCACCGGACAGGTGACTGCGGAGTAAACCGGGCGTCGGTGACTAAACCATTTGATTTCTGTGTTTTGTAGCCGCCTGACGCCGGACGTCCGACGCCTGGTAAAAACGTCCATTTGGCGCGAATTCGCCCCGCAATTGGGCCAGTTTTCAACCAGATTTCCACAGACCGGCGGATGCCAGTTGCCTACTCGCAACGCAGGGATTCCGCCGGATCCACGCGAGCGGCGCGCCGCGCCGGCAGGTAGCACGCCCCGGCGGCGACCGCCGCAAGCACCGCCACGGCGGCAAGGAACACGGCGGGATCGCCGGGACGTACATGGAATAGCTGGCTGGCGAGCAGGCGGGCGGCGAACCACGCGCCCAGGGGCGCAGCCGGGCGGCCCAAATCTCTCGGGCGCAGATTGCCGCCGGGCGGGCGAGCACATCGGCCGGCAGCGGCTCGGGACGGCTTCGGCCCCGCGCGGTCCCCGGCCCGGCCGGGCGCGTAAGCGGGGCTCCGCGCCGCGCGATATTGTGCCGGACGCCCTGCCAGCGGCGGGGCTGGGGCCCGCGCCCATCCATTGGCCCGTTCGACGGCATGGCGCGCCACGGCAAAAACTGGGATGCTGAGAGCGGCCCGCCCTTGTCATGCCCGCCCCAGGATTGACGTTGCGATCTTCTCCGCCGCCGCCCAGTTTGCCCGGCGTCGGCGGCGCCTCGCTGCTCCATCAGCCCGGCGTGCAGGCGATGGCCGCAGGCCTGGTGGCGGCGAATGCCCTCGCCTGGCTCTGGGCGGGGCTGGAGTTTCACGCCGCGCCCGTGCTGCTGGGCGCGGCGGCGTTGGCTTACACCCTGGGCCTGCGGCATGGCATGGACGCCGACCATTTGGCCGCCATTGATAATGTCACCCGCAAACTCATGCAAGACGGCCAGCGTCCCCTGGCCGTCGGCCTGTGGTTTTCCCTGGGCCATTCGACCGTGGTCATCCTGGCGACCGCCGCACTGGCGTTGGCCGCCGGCGTTTTTCAGCGCCAACTGGCCGCCTGGCGGCTCATCGGCGGGCTGGCCGGTGCGACGATTTCGGCGCTCTTCCTCTTTGCCATCGCCGTCGCCAATCTATTCATTCTCCGTGCCACCTATCGCGCCTTCCGCCGTGCCCAGCGCGGGGAAGCGCCGGGGCCGGATCTTTTGGCCCAACTCTGCGCCGGCCGCGGCCTTCGGTCGCGCATCTTCGCCCCGCTGTTCGGTTTCATCGCCCATAGCCGGCGCATGTATTGGCTGGGGCTGCTGTTCGGCCTCGGCTTCGATACCGCTTCGGAAATCGCCCTGCTGGCCCTCTCCGCCGCCGAAGCCGCCAAGGGCCTGCCTTTCTGGGCGCTCCTCGCCTTCCCCGCCCTATTCACCGCCGGCATGGCGCTGGTGGATACGGCCGACGGCATGCTCATGCTCGGCGCCTATGCCTGGGCTTTCACCCGTCCCATTCGCAAGCTCTACTACAACCTGACCGTGACCGCCATTTCCATACTGGTCGCGTTGGCCGTGGGCGCAATCGAGGTGTTGGGCTTGTGGGCGGCGGCGCATCCGCGCGGCGGCGATTGGCCGTGGGTGCGCGTCCTGAACCAGCACTTCGCCGCGCTGGGAATCGTGATCGTCGCCATCTTCATCGCCAGTTGGCTATTGGCCGTTGCCCTCTATCGCTGGCGCGGTTGGGACCACCTCGCCCCAGCCCCCGAAGAGTAACCAAACCCGTGCCGAATTGGCGTCTCCGTAACGGAATCGGAGCTGTTGGTGTATTTTGTATGAATGTTTCATCCGCGTAGTCGCATAAAATCATATTTTCTAGCTATTTTAGCGATGCCGCTCGTCTTCAGCGCCGCCGCCATGGCGCAAAACGCCGCCAGCACGGCGGCGGCATCCCAGCCGCATTGGATTACGCCGCTGGTCACGTTCACGCCGTTGCTCGAGCAGGAATATCGCTTCGATTTCGACGCCGACTCCCTCGCTGGCGGCGCAATGGAAAACTACGGAGGCGGCAAGGGCCTGGAACTGATTCCCTGGGCACGAACCGAGGTGGTGATCGGCGAGCCCGGATACCAGGCCGCGCATGCGCCCGGGCGGCCCAGCGGCTGGGGGGACCTGGGCGCGGCGGTCAAGTTCCGCCTCGCGGCGGCGCCGCCCGGCCGGGGCAACTATGTTGCGACCGTATTTCTATCGGCGACGGCGCCGACCGGCACGGCGGGAGTAGGGCTCGGCGTCGCCAGCTTCACGCCCGGTATTGGTCTGGGCAAAGGATGGCGGCGATGGGACGTCCAGACCACCATCGCCGCTACGTATTTTCACGGCCGCGCCGGCACGCTGGGAACGCCCGTCGCCTGGAACACGGCGCTGCAATACCATGCCGGTCGCTATGCCTGGCCGCAAATGGAATTCAGCCCGCAGTGGTGGGCCGGCGGCTTGCGCCAGGGCCAGGTGCAGATGGTGCTGACCCCCGGGGTGGTCTTCGGCAAAATACCGCTGGCGGGGCGCATGGGTCTGACCTTGGGCATCGGCGAGGAATTCGCCGCCACCGCCGTAGCCCCATTCCGCCGGCGCTTGATTTTCAGCCTGCGCCTGCCGTTCTAGCCGTCAGCGCCCGCCCTTGTTGGCCGCGAGGACGCGCAGATAAAGCCGCACGTTGCGATCCTGGCCCGCCAGCGTGCGGGCGAAGCGGTGGCCGCCGTGCCCATTGCTGACGAAATACAAATAAGGCGTGGCGGCGGGATGGCTCGCCGCCCGCATCGCGGCCAGACCCGGATTGGCGATCGGCCCGGGCGGCAGCCCCACGTGGGTGTAGGTGTTGTAGGGGGAAACGAAGTGCAAATCGGCGGTGGTCAAGGGCCCGCCGGGTCGCCCGGCGATTTCATCCGCATAGATGACCGTGGGATCGGATTGCAGCGGCAAATGACCATCGAGGCGGTTGTAGAAAACCCCCGCAATTACCGCCCGTTCGCTGGGGAGGGCGGTCTCCTTTTCCACCAATGACGCGACCGTCAGCCATTCGTGGAAGCTGATCGCCTGTCCGTGCGGATCGCGCAACCCCGGCCGCCATCCCGCATGAGGCAGCGCCTGGCGAAACCGCCCCACCATGGTCGCAGCGATGGCCCGCGCGGAGGTGCCCGGTGCGATGCTGTAGGTGGCGGGAAATAAATACCCTTCCAGCGAGACCGCCGCTGGATCCAGGCGGCGCGCCAGCGCGGGATTGGCCGTGACCGCCAAAAATGCCGCGCCGGACGCGATGTGCCCGCGGCTCAGTTGGCGGGCGATTTCGAAGCGGTCGAAGCCCTCCGGCACGACGAAACTGTAGGCAAAGATGCGTCCCTGGGCCAGCCGATGGAAAACCGCCGGCAACGAATGGGCGCGGGCGAAACGATACGCTCCGGCCTTCAGCGTCACCCCCGGATGAACCAGCGCCCAGGCGGTAAAAACCACCGCGCTGCGCACCACGCCGGCCCCGGCCAAACGCTCGGCGATGCTCCAGCGATTGGAATGTTCCGGAATCTCCACCACCACCGGATGGTGGAAGCCGGCATATGGGACCGCGACATCGAAGGCGCTCAGGGCCAGCACCGCCAGCGCGCCTAGCGCCAACCAGCGCACCCCTCCCCCGCGCGGCCCGCGGCCTGGGCGCGTGCTAACCCCTGTCCGCCTCATGGTTTGCCCCTGTTCAGAGTGCCCCGCGCCGCGCCCGGAGGTTCGCCCCGCGCCGGTCGCTACCGGCGTGACCGGACGACGCGCCGTTGAGCCCCGCCGCTGCACGCTCTATTATCCCCGTTCGCTCTCGCGCCCAGCCACCGGCCGAAAGGCCAGCGGTAGCTGGCCCGCCACTGCCCCAGCCAACGCCCGGTCACGGTCGGGCGGCCCTCCGCCGGCCCTCGCCGCTCCACTCGCCTTGGAAGCGGATATCGTCCCGCCGCAACGAATTGCGTTCTTCAGGATCTCGCCGCAAAGCATCCAGATTGCATCTACTCTGGCGATGGCTCCAGCCAGCATCGCCCCCGCGGTCTCGCCGCCGCACCGCGGCGGCCCAGCTCCGGACACGGCCACCGCTCGCGGCGACGCCTCGCTGGGCACTGGCTCGGTCGCCCTCGCCGCCGCGCCAAATGGCTGCCATCCCCCATCCGCCGAGCAACCGTGGCTTGAGCTGCGCTGCGCCTGCGGCCGCACGCTGCACGCCCAGCCGGGCCGCGATGCGGGAGACATCTCCTGCGAGTGCGGCAACGTCTTGGCCGCTTGCCGCCACGGACTGGCTGACTTTGCGCCGGCCATCGCCATATCCCGCCCGGCCCCCCTCTGGTGGCCCCGCCTGATGGCGGAGGCGCGGCGAACCCACTGGCGGCAGGCTGCGGAGGGTTGCCTGCCCCCGCCGCTGCGCGATGATGCCTGCCAACCCAACCGTGCCGCCTGTGGCGATGTGCTGCCCTTGCCGCCGGGAGCGCGCGTACTGGTCCTCGCCGCCGGCCTGGGCGGCATCGCCGCGCCCCTGGCCCGGCAATTCTCCGTGGTGGCGGTGGAGGCGGCGCCCGAGCCGGCGGCGTTTCTCGCCCTCCGCGCGCGCCAAGATGGGCTGGATCGCTTGCTCGTGCTCCGTGCCGATTGGCGGAGCTTGGGCTTGCTGCCCGGGCAGTTCGACGCGATCATCGCGCCCTCATGGGAGATGGCGCCGGCGGCGCCCAACGGCGCGGATCGGCCGCGCCCGACACCCTTGGCCTGGCTATGCGCCGCCCGAGATTTGCTCGCGCCCGCGGGCATCCTCTACCTGGCCGCCCCCAATCCCTGGGCCTTACGCCGGTGGCGAGGACCGAATCACGTCCGTGTGTCCGAGCCCCCGCGCTCTATCCGCGCCCATTCCTATTTCGGTTATCGGCGACTATTTCGCCGCGCCGGCTTGCGCCTCCAGTCCGCCTACCTCTGCCTGCCCGACCATCGCTGCCCGCTGGAGATGGTGCCGCGGCATCCAGCGGCGCTCGCGTTCCGTGCCCGGCACCAGCCCTGGCAGGCCCATCACCCCTGGCGCGCTTGGCTGCACCGGATTTGCGCTCGCCCATGGCTTTGGCCCGCCTTGGGCGGCGACTTTGCCTTCTTGCTGGCCGCCACGCCGCCACGTCCCATTCGCGGCGCGGCCGGGTCGGCGCCGCCGCCCCCATCGGTTGCCGCCTCCTCCCATCCCCCGCCAATTCCCCTCGGCCGCGCCGCCTTCCCTGCGCCAAACGGGCCGGATTCCGCCGCTTAGCACCCGAGCGTTGCACAGACTCCATGCATGAATTGGTCCGAGAGTTTTGGACGCGAACGCCGCGTCGGGAGGCGCTGGCGCGGCTGCGATCGGCGCCGCACACCACCCTTCTCGCCTGCTTCGCCGCCGGCCAGCGGCATCCCGCCTGGGTCGCCAAGCTGGCGTGTGATGAGCCCCGCCGCGCCGTCTTGCGCCGCGAGCACGCCGTCCTGTGCCGCTTGCATTCCCATGCCCTGGAGTTGGGCGCGCCGCGGGCATTGGCCTGGGCCGACAGCGGCCGCGAAGCCTGCCTCATCCTTTCCGGCTTGCCCGGCGCCATCCCGCCCTGGCAGTGCGGACCCGGCCGCCTGGGATCCGCGGCCGTGCGCCTGCTGCATCATGCCAGCCATTGGATCCAACGGCTGCAAGCGCTGGTTCCGGTGGTCGCGGATCGCCGCCAAGCACCGCCCACCGTGCAACATTTGGCGGCCGAGCTGATCGCCGAGCGCCGGCGGATCCCGGATCAGTGGCCGATCGCGGCTCTGTTGGCCGCGGTGCAAGCGGAATGCCGCCAGCCCCCGCTGCCGGCGGTTTCCTGCCACGGCGACTTCTGGGTGGGCAACCTGCTGCGCGCAGGACGCCGGTTGCATGTGGTGGATTGGAACGGATTAGGCCCTGGCTCGCCGCTGGACGATTACTGGCTGCTGGTGACGAAATCGCCGCCGCCCCGGGGCCTGTCGCGCTGGCAACTGCTGGAACGCCAACTCTTCCGCCCTGGACCGTTGGCCCATCGTCTGCGCCGCGCCGCGCCCTGCGCCTTGCCGCCGCCGGCTTTGCGCCTCTCGTTTTACCTGTTTCTCGCCCGTCGCCTGCGCTGGGAGGCCGGCTTGGCCTTGCAGCCGCGCACCGCATGGCACCAGGAAACGTCGCGGCGGGAATGGCTGCCGGTCTTGCAGGCCCTTGAGGAGCGCGCCTTTCCCCCTCCCTTCCGCGCCTAGCGCCGCGGGCTTGCGGCCATGTCCCGGCCCCACTCCGCCTCGCCGTCCGTCCCTCGCTTGCCTTCCGGCCGCGCGACCGTGGGCTGCGCCCCCGCTGCCTCCTCGCGCGGCCCGCCCGGCCCGGAACCGCACGCATTGACACGATTGGGCCGGACGTGCAAGCTGATAGGGTCTAGAGCGGCACGGTCGAGGAACCTGGCGCCGCCTGTCGCAACCAGTGTCCTCTCCGATGCTTACACCCACCCATCGGGCTGTCGTCCTGGAAAGCCGCGTGGAGAACGTGGACCGCGCGGAAACCGCCGCCGAGGAGTTTGCCGCCGCGGCGGGCTTCGACGAGCCGGAGCGCCATCGCATCGCCATGGCGGTGCGCGAAATCACGGTGAACGCCATAACCCATGGCAACCGCTGCGAGGCCGGGAAGAAAGTCACGATTGATTTTTCCGTTTCCCCCCAGGAGTTGGTCATCCAAATCCGCGATCAGGGTGAAGGCTTCGACGCCAGCGGGTTGCCCGATCCGCTCGCGCCCGACAATCTGCTGCGTCAGTCCGGCCGGGGCATCTTCCTGGCGCGGGCCTTCATGGATGACGTGCAACTGCTGTCGAACGCCAACGGCACCGAAGTTCGCATGTCCAAACACCGGCCGGGAAACGTCTAAGGATTTATGGTCAAAATCAATTGCCGCCGCGTGGACGGTGTGACCGTGGTTGACGTTGTCGGCAGAATTACGCTCGGCGACGGCAGCACCCTCCTGCGCGATACCATCCGCGGGCTGATCGCGGCAGGGGACAAGCAGATTCTGGTCAATCTCGGAGAAGTCGGCTATATAGATAGCTCCGGCCTGGGAGAGTTGGTCAGCGCCTTCACCGCCGTACGCGCCGAGGGCGGAGACTTGAAGCTGCTCCATCTGACCCGCAAGGTGCACGACCTGTTGCAGATCACCAAGCTGTATACCGTCTTCGACATTCACGACGACGAAGCCCAAGCCATATCCAGTTACGAAGTGCGCCATGCGCATTAGCCGCGTCAACAGCGCCGATGCGCCGGAATCCGTGCGCCCGCTCTATGACGCCATGTACCAGGCGCGCGGCAACGTCCCCAACATGTTCCGCACCGCGGCCCACCGCCCGGAACTGCTGCGCACCATGGTGGCGCATTTCCGCTGCGTGATGGAAACCGGGACCGTCTCCACCAAGCTGAAGGAACTGTTGGCGGTGCGGGTTTCCCAAATCAACGACTGCGATTATTGACTCGCCTCCCACTCCGCCTTGGCAAGGCGGCACGGCTGGCAACAAACGGAGTTGGACGCGCTGCCGCGCTGGGCGGAGGCCGGTCTCGACCTTGACCCGCCCACCCAGGCCGCGCTGCGTTTCGCCGAAGCCATGACGCTGGCCTCCCGGCAAATGGACGACGCGGTCTTTGCCGCTCTCCGCCGCCATTTCGATGAAGGCCAGGTGGTCGAGATCGCCGCCGTGGTGGGGCTGTTCAACTACTTCAACCGCTTCAACAACGCCCTGGATATGGAGCCCACCCGCCCCGGCGAACGCTAGCCGGCGGTTCAGCCGCCCGGGCTTGCACCGCCTGCCGGCGCCGGGTCCGCGGTTGGACCGCGACGGACGGCCATGGAGGCCCGTTCGCGCTCCCGGCCTCGCCCTATCGCCGGGATGGGGTAAGGCCTTGCTCGCCGCCTCGCGCGCCGCCCGGCGTAGCCCGCTCCCGGCCTCAGTACGCCATGGCCGTGCCGTCCGCCCGCGGATCCGTCACGGCGCGATAGGCGCCGGTCTTGGGGTTCTCCCAGATCGCCTCCACATCGCACCACTCTCCGCCGATTTTCAGGTGGTAGCCCATGGCGCGCAGCAGCGCCTCGGTATCCGGCGAAAAACCGACGCCCTCCAAATACAGAATGTCCGGCAGCCACTGCTGGTGGAAGCGCGGCGCCGCTACCGCCTGTTGCAAATTGAGGTGAAAATCCACCATGTCGGTGATTACCTCGAACACACTGGTGATGATGCGTGGGCCGCCGGGACTGCCCAGCACCAAGTACAGCTTGCCGCCGCGGGTGACCATGGTGGGCACCATGCAGCTCAGCGGCCGCTTGTAGGGCTCGATGTCGTTGGCTTTGCTCTGCACCAACCCGAACATGTTGGCGTGGCCGGGCTTGGAGGTGAAATCGTCCATCTCGTCATTCAGCACAAAACCCAGGTTGCCCGCGGTCACGCCGGAGCCGAACCAGTTGTTCAGCGTATAGGTCACCGCCACCGCGTTGCCGGCTCCGTCCACCACGGAATAATGCGTCGTTTCGCTCGATTCCTTGGGCACCGGACCGCCGTGCACGTCGCGGCTGGGCGTGGCCGCATCCGGCCGCACCGAGGCCCACCGCTCCCGCGCGTAGGCGCGGCTGAGCAGCGTCTTCAGCGGCAGATGGCTGAAATCCGGATCGCCCAAGTACGCGGCGCGGTCGGCGAACGCCCGGCGCATGGCCTCCGTCTCGTCATGGATGGCGTGCGCCGACAGCATGCCCGCGCGCCAGTAATGGGTCAGCGCCAGCATGTGGAACATCTGCATCATCACCACGCCGCCCGATGACGGCGGCGGCGACGTGATGATCTTGTAGCCGTGGTAATGGCCCGTCATCGGCTGCCGCCAAATCGCCCGGTAATGCGCCATATCCTTCGTCGTGATCAGACCCCCGTGGCGCCGCACGAACCCCGCCAGTTCGCGCGCGATGCGGCCGCGATAAAACGCCCGGGCCCCGCCCCGCGCGATGGCGCGCAGCGTGCGCGCCAACTGCGGCTGGCGGAAGATTTCCCCCGGGCGATAGTAATCGCCGTCGCGCTGGAACAACTTCCGGCTGACCGGAAACAGCGACAGATTCTTGGCGTGCAGCATCCGCGCTTCGTTGTGGTCGAGGCGGTAGCCGTCCGCGGCCAAGCGAATGGCCGGCGCCATCACCCGCGCCAGACCGAGCTTGCCGAGGCGCTTCTCGGCGCTCACCAAGCCGGCGACCGTGCCCGGAATGCCGATCGCCCGATAGCCGGTAATGCTGGAGCCGGGAATGTAGTTGCCCTGCGCATTCAGGTACATCGTGGGCGTGGCCGCGCCCGGCGCTTCCTCGCGAAAATCAATGAAATAGCTGCGCGCCGCGTGGCCGTCCCGCGGCGCCATGCGCACCAGCATGAAGCCGCCGCCCCCGATGTTGCCGGCGGCGGGATGGGTGACCGCCAGCGTGAAGCCGATGGCCACGGCGGCGTCCACGGCGTTGCCTCCCTCGCGCAATATCTGGATGCCGACGCTGGAGGCGTGCGTCTCGGCGGTGGCCACGGCGCCATGGCGGCCCCAAACTCCGCCCGGAGCGGTGTGCGTGCTGAAAATAGCCCCCCGATTAGGGGTGGCAGCGGCGGTAGCCGGGACCGCGACGAACCCCAGGCCGGCAATGACTGCCAGGGAAACGACGGCGCGCCAAGGAGCAAGCAGGGCCAAACGCATGCCGCCAGCATACCTGAAAGCCTTCGGCAAAACGGCGCCGGGCTTGCTTGGCGCGGGCCCCAGCGCGGCTGCCCACCCCAACGCGCGCCGCTGCGCGTTGGGGACCCCGGGTGCGCCGCGCGTCCCGCTTACGCGCCGGCCGGGCCGGGGACCCCAGCCCGCCCCAGCCCAGCCGACGCGTCGCTACAC
>JAKAUF010000290.1 GCA_021827785.1 Acidobacteriota bacterium
CCCGGGCCAGGATACGGGCAAGGCTCCGCGCAGGGCCATTGCCCGCCGTGGCGCTCCGCGTTCCGCCCTTCCCCGCGCCGCTCATGCCCGCGCCTCCTTTTCGGCGCGGGCTTCCGGGCCCGGCGCGGCGGCGAAAAACGCTTTCACTTCCGACAATTGCCGCGTGCGGCGGTACGGCGGCAGGCTCTGCAAGAAAACCGAACCATAGCGCTGCCGCAGCACCCGGCCATCCAGCAGCGCCAGCACGCCGCGGTCGGAGCGGGAGCGAATCAGCCGGCCGAAGCCTTGCTTCAGCGCCAGCACCGCCTGCGGCAGTTGCAATTCCATGAAGGCGTTGCGCCCTTCGGCCTGCATCGCGCGGATGCGTGCTTCCAGCACCGGATCATTCGGCGCGGCGAATGGCAGTTTGTCCACGATCACGCAGCTCAATTGTTCCCCTTGCACGTCCACGCCTTGCCAAAAGCTGCTGGTGGCGAACAGCACCGCCCCGGGCGTCTGCCGGAACCGTTCTAAAAGGATATGCCGCGGCGCCTCGCCTTGCAGCAATGTCGCGAAGGGCAGGCGCGGCGCCAAGCGCCGGTGCAGTTCGCGCATCTGCTCATAGCTGGTGGACAGCACGAAGGCGCGGCCCTGCGAACATTGCAAGATGGCGGCGATCTCCTCGGCCGCCGCCGCGGCGAATTCCGGCGTGCGGGGGTCGGGCAGATCCTCCGGCAGGTAGAGCAGGGCTTGCTGTTCGTAGTCGAAGGGGGAGACGACCACGCGCTCGCCGCCATGCGGCACGCCCAGCCGCTGCCGGACATAATCGAACCGCCCCTCGATGGCCAGCGTCGCGGAGGTCAGGATGACCGTGTCGGTGGCGGCGAACAGCCGTTCCTCCAACAGCGCGGCGACGGCGATCGGTGTCGCTTGCAGATAGACGCCGCGGCCCCGCCGCTCATGCCAAAAGACCACCCCTTCCGCCTCGCCGGTAAACAGATACTCCACCTTCGCGGCCGTATCCCGCACCCGGCGCAGCAGCGGCTCCAGTTCTTCCGGCGCCGGGCGCAGCGCTTCCATCCCCGCCTCGGCCGCCGCCAAGCCGCCGCGCAGACGGTCGAAGACGGCACGATGGGCGGCGACAAACGCGGCGCGGTCGCGCAGCGGCGCCCGCCCTTCACCGTCGGCGGCCAGAGCCGCGAACAAGTGCCCGCCGGCTTCCGCCGCATGTTGCAGCGCCGGCAGCCAGCCCTGCCCCGCGGTGTTCGCCACCTCGCCGTTCCCGGCGGCAATGAACTTGGCCAGCGCCGCGCCGTCGGTGGCCAGATCCTGCAACTGCAAATTGCTCAGGCCCACGCCGAAATACTGCCCGGCGATATCTTCCAGCTCATGCGCTTCGTCCAGCACCACCGCTTCATAGGGAGGCAATACGCCCGGCAGGTCGCGGCTCTTGATGGCCAGGTCGGCGAAAAACAAATGATGGTTGGCGACCACCAGATCCGCCTCCATCGCCCGCTGCCGCATGGCGGTCAAAAAGCAGTCATCGAAGCAGCGGCATTTGGAGCCGGTGCAGGCGTCGCGCCGCGCGTTCAGCCGGTCCCACAGCGGTGAAACCTCCGGCAGGTCTTCCAGCTCCGCCCGGTCGCCGGTGGCGGTCTCCTCGGCCCAGGCGCGGATATGGCGATAACGGTCCAGGTCGGCCAATCCCAGCAGCGCCGGCTGCCGTTCCAGATCGGCGATTTTGGCGCGGCAGGCGTAGTTGTTGCGGCCCTTCAGGCAAACCGCCTTTAGTTCCCGTCCGACGGCCCGTGCCAGCAAGGGAATGTCTTTGTGTATCAGCTGGTCTTGCAGGTTTTTGGTCCCGGTGGAAATCAGCACGCGCCGCCCGCTAGCCAGTACCGGCGCTAAATAGGCCAGCGTCTTACCCGTGCCCGTGCCCGCCTCCACCAGCAAGTGCCGCCGTTCCGCCAGTGCCCGCTCCACGGTCTCGGCCATCTCCCATTGCCCGGAGCGGTATTCATAATTTCCCAGCGCCCGGGCCAACGCCCCGCCCCGGCCAAAGAATGCCCGCAGCGTGGCCGGCGGGCGCGGCGCGGAGGGGGACGGGTTGCCAGGCATGCTGCCAGTCTAACGAATGCCGCAGGCGCTCAAGTCCCCCGCGAAGACGTGGCCTGGGCACAGGCGTCGCGCCGAACACCGTCGCGGGAAGGAGCGGAGTGCCAGTGGTGGGTTCTGGCGTCGTGGGTGAACCCGTGGCCGGAGCCTTCCCCGGACACTCTGTAGCTGCGGATGCCGGCCTCGTCCGCTCGGGTCGCGCGTTGCCGCGCTTCCGCCCGCGCATCGGTCCCAGCGCCGGCCGGTGGCCCCTAATTTTTGGCCACAACCAAATTGTTTTGCACGCCGAAAACGCCGGGAACCGACCGGGCGGCGTTGCCGGCCACGGTCTTATCCAATTGCGAGTTCACGACGCCCTCCAGCCGGATCCGCCCATTGGCGACCACGATGCGAATGGGGTGGGCCGGATCAATCCTATATTTCAGGAGCGTGGGGTTGCCGTAGATGGCCCTCGCCGCCAGGAATCGAATCCGGTCGTCGTTGATGGAGGTGGGAGCCACGGTGATGCGATCTTGGACGCCCCGCACGCCCGGCGTGTCGGCAATGATATCCAGCGCCGAATCCCGGTCGGCGTAGCTCGCCACTTGCCCGCCCACGACCACCATGCCGTCATGCACTTCCAGGGTCAGGTTGTTGAAGATCTGCCCCATGCCGATGCGGTCGTACTCCAGCCGCTGCGCGAGCAGACGTTGCAGTTGCGCATCCGGCACGCTGGTCGCGTTCACGCGCAATTGGTCAACGACGCCGATCACGCCGCGAACCTGCCGCGCCCTATGGTTCGCCTCCAGCCACGCCCGATAATCCGGCACGCTCCCCGCCAGCGTCGCCACGCCGCCGCGAACCGCCACCGTCACCGCGCGCAAGGCGCTCTTGGCCGCGAACTCCTGGCGCAGCGTGGCCTCAATTTGCTGATCGGAAGCCGTGCCGGTATTGGCCTGGGGCGCCGCCAGGCCCGCCGCGCTCAGCCCCGCTGCCAGCTCCGCCACCAGCAATGCCGCCAGCACCGCCGTCAAACCCATGGACCGAATTCGTCGGAATCGCATACATTCCTCCCGCCAGGCCGCAGCCGGCGGCGGAGCTGGTTCACTCCGCCGCTCGCGACTATTGGCGCCTGCTCCCGGTTTCTCCCACCAGGACGGCAGCCATCCACCACCCTGCAATTCCATCGCCGTCGCTCGACGGCCACGGCAAAAAGCGCTGGTTGCGGCCGCGTCGCGGAGACTCCCGCCGAACTGCCCACTTTCGCCCCGCCCCGCGGCCGGATGTAACAGCCGGGACGGCGATCCTACATTCGCTGCACCGAGCGCTGAACTTGACACGGCGATCCTGGGTTCGCTGCGCTGAGGGCGGAACTTGGCAGCCGGGACGGCGATCCCCACGGTGCAAATGCTTGGGACGGCCTGACCGGCGGCGCAACGGCACGGGGCCGCGCGCCCGTCACGATTGTCGGTGGCGCCCACAAGCGGGTGAATTCCCCCTGGGCAGCTCCTATCGCCGCGCTATCATTGCTTGGCGCGGGTCCCAGCGCGGCTGCCCACCCCAACGCGCACCGCTGCGCGTTGGGGACCCCGGCTTTGGGGGCCGCGCCGCGTCGCTTGCCGGGGGCGGGCCGCAGCGATTGCCAGCGCGCCTGCGGCGCCGGGGAATTTCCCGGCCTTTCCGCGCCCGCTTTGCTCCCCGGGCAAATGGCGCGGCCCCCGCGAGCGGTGAAAAGCTACGCGTTCCGCGGGGACCGGCGCACAGTTCGATAGCGAAACGCCAGCTCTGTACTTTTTCTCACGTTCCCCGTTTCCCTGCTATTCTGAAGCCATGCCGAAGTCGTTGGAAGCCGTAAATGCCAAGCTGACCCACGTGATCGCCGAGGAAATGGCGATCGAAGAGGCGGAGCTGACTCCGGAATCCTCGCTGTTGGAAGACCACGGTTTGGATGACATTGACGTGGCCGAATTGCTCCTATGCGCCGAAGAAATGCTGGGCGCGCGGGAGTTCAGCGAAGAGGAGTGGGAGGATTGCCGCACGGTCGGGGATTATCTGCGCATCGCCGGCGGCAAGCTGGGCAAAAAGGCGGACAAGGCGGACAAGAAGGCCGCCAAACGAACCGTCGTCGCCAAGAAGAAATAGCCGCGGCGGCACCAACGTCGCTCAGGATTCGAGTAGTTCGCGTACCGGGTTGGCACCGCATCCGGAGCGAAGGGCTTTTGCAAGAATGGGCCCAGCTTGTTGTTGTCGCCCAATTGCGGATCGGCAAATCCGGACATAAACAATATCTTGGTCTCGGGCCGCATGGCATGGAGCCGTTCCGCGAGCCGCCGGCCGTCCAGGTTGGGCATCACCACGTCGGTGAGCAGCAGGTCAATCCGCCCGGGATGCTCCGCGCAGATCTTGAGGGCCTCTTGCCCATCGCGCGACTCCAGCACCTGAAAGCCGTGCGCCGTTAGCGTATCCCGCACCAGGGAGCGCACGCCGTCTTCATCCTCCGCCACCAGGATGGTCGCGGAAGCCGGCGCGGGCGCCGCCTCCGGGGCCGAGCCGGCGCCCGCTTCGCTGCCCTCCATCCACGGGAAGTACAAGAAAAACTGGCTGCCCTTTCCGGGCTCACTTTTCACTTCGACGAAACCGCCGCTCTGCCGCATGATCCCATAGACCATCGCCAGTCCCAGCCCGGTCCCCTTGCCCCGCTCCTTGGTGGTGAAGAAGGGCTCGAAGATGCGGCTTTGCACCTCGGCGGGCATGCCCGTCCCAGTGTCTTCCACGCACAGCAGCACGTACCGCCCGGGAGCAGGCCGGCCGGCCTCCACTCCGCCGTGCGGAATTTCCACCTGACCGGTGGTCAGGGTCAGCGAACCGCCATTGGGCATGGCGTCCCGGGCGTTGACCGCCAAATTGAGCAGCATTTGCTCGATCTGCGCGGGATCAGCCCGCACCATCGCGTGCGCGGTTCCCAGGCGCAGCGAGATGTTGATCGCCTCTCCGATCAAGGGACGCAGCATCTGCTCCATGGTCTCCACCAGATGATTCAAGTTCACCACCTGGGGCGCCAGCGCCTGCTGCCGGCTGAAGGCCAGGAGCTGCCGCGTTAAGCCGGCCGCCCGTTCCCCGGCGCGCTTGATCTCCTCCAGCGGCTTGCGCAGATTCTCCGGTTGGCCGAGGCGGAGCAGGGCGATGTCGCTGTAGCCGGTGATGACCGTCAGCAGGTTGTTGAAGTCGTGGGCGATGCCTCCCGCCAGCCGTCCCATGGCCTCCATTTTTTGCGACTGCCGCAGCTGCTGCTCCAAGGCCTTGCGCTCGCTGACGTCCCGGTAATTGACCACCAGGGCGCGGACGCCCGGCGTATGGGAAAGGTCGCAGAACGTGGCCTCGATCCAGCGCCAGCCGCCATCGGCATGCCGTGCGCGGTACTGCACCTCGACGTTGGTCCCGGGATGGTCCAGCGCCTGGCGCCACAAGAGCGACGCACCGTCCAAGTCCTCGGGGTGGATCAGCTCGGCCAAGCGCAATTCGGTGAACTGTTTCGGGGTATAGCCCAGGACCCGTTCCGTGCTGTCGCTGGCGAAGACGAGATCGCCCTTGGCGTTCACCAGAGCGATCGCGTCGGCGCTGTTTTCCATCAGGGCCCGAAAGCGGCGTTCCCGCGCCCGCAAGACGTCCTCGGCCTGCTTGCGCGCGGTCAGATCCACCAGCGTCGCTTCGATGGTTCCCGCGGGAACGCCGAACCCGGTAGGCGCCAAGCTGAAATTGCACTGCGCCCAAACCAAGGCGCCGTTCGGCCGGCGGAAACACAGTTCCAGGTTCGCCAAGTGATGGTCGCCGGCGACGCGCGCGTGCAGGTCGAGCCATTCCCTTTCCTCGGGGAAGAACGCCGCGACGTTTCGGGCCAGCAAATCCGCGCGGGAGTGGCAGCCTAGGATCTCCGCGGCGGCGTCATTGGCTTCGGTAACCTCGCCCTTCGGCGAGAGGCAGAGCACGCCCGCCAAGTTGTGGTCCACCAACCGGCGGTAGCGCCGTTCCAGCGCCAGCACCGCCGTGGACCCCGCGTGGGCCCGCGCCCGCCACAGCGCGGCGCTGCCGATCACCGCCAGCACCGCGGCGGCCAGCGCCACCAGCGCGGCGCCCGCCTGCGGCGCCGGCCCACCCTGGCCCGGCCACAACGCCACGGCATAGGCCCCCACCGCTCCCACGGCCGCCGCCAGCGGCACCACCGCCGTCCGGCCCAAGCTCACCGCCAGGACATAGAGCAGCAAAACGCCGCCCAGCGCGACAAAATGCCGCGGACTCCACAGCGTCCAGGCCAGGAGCACGGCGCCGCCCGCGGCGGCGGCGGCGAGCAGGGAGCGACGGAGATGCACGGGCATGGCGGGGGCGAATGCCGGAAGATTTGTTGCTAACTTGCTACCTTGAACCTAACACACTGATCGGGTCCATTCACCAAACCCTTCCCCCTATTTCCTCGGCGCAATTACTGTCCGCATACCTGTACGCGAGGACAATGGACAACGGATTGGAACCCTCTTACGCTAGCCCTACTCACCCGCTGGGAAAGGGCGAAAGAGACGCGGCATGCATACAGTGCGCGGAGGCAGGCTGGCCGAGGTGAACCGGGAGCTGTGGCTGGTGCTCTCGCTGTTCGTGATCGCGGCGGTCTTGAACTGGTTCCTCGCCGGGCAGCGGATGCTGCTGGAGTTGTACTTGCTGCCGGCGGTCTTCTCGGCGTACTTCTACGGACGCCGGCACGCCGTGCTGACCGCCTTCGCCAGCGTCTTCCTGGTGCTCCTGCTGATCTGGTACAAGCCCGAAATTTTCGGCCACTCGCCCGCCGTGCCCCACGAACGCTGGTATGAGTTGACGGTCTGGGGCGGCGTGTTGGTGCTGGTGGCCTACGCCATGGGCACGCTGCATGAGCGCAACGAACGCCACCTGCAAGATCTGCGCGAGACCTACCATGGCGTGCTGATGATCCTCCAGCAGTTCGTCGCCAAGGACAAATACACGCAAAACCATTCCTACCGCGTCTCCATCTACGCCCGCAGCATCGGCCGGCAGATGGGCCTGGACGAGGAGCGGCTGGAGGACATCCGCGCCGCCGCCCTGCTGCACGACATCGGCAAACTGGAGACCGGCCGCGAGCTGCTGTACAAGGCGGCGCGGCTGACGGCCGATGAATTCAAGCAGATGCAGCTGCACGTGGACCACGGCGTGGCGATGCTGGCGCCGGTGGGCGGCAGCCTGCGCCGCGTGCTGCCGATCATCCTCAGCCATCACGACAAATTCGACGGCACCGGCTACCACCCGACGCAGGGGGAACAGATCCCCCTGGAAGCGCGCATCCTCTCCGTGGCCGACGTCTACGACGCCTTGACCAGTGACCGCCCCTATCGCCAGGCGATGTCGCCGTTCGAAGCCAAGGAAATCATTCAAAAAGGGGCGGGCTCGGACTTTGATCCGCAGGTGGTGCGGGCCTTCCTGGACGCCTTCCGCCAGCGCGATTTGGAGGTGCCCGAACTGGTCGTCTAGCCGCGCCTCGGCGCCGCTAGGCCAGCGCCGCGCACAGGGCGCGAACCCGGTCGGCGCTGACCGGCTGGCTCCAGTCGGCGCCGGCGCGGGCGGAGCGGCCGACGTGAAAATGCCGCAGCTCGGTGTCCTGGCGCAGTTGCCGCAGGGCGGAGTCGTCGAGGCCGCCGGCCGCGATCACCTTCATCTCCGGCCGCGCCAGCACCCGCCACCGCCGCCAGTTTTCCAGCCGCTCGGGCCACGACTCCGCGCCGCCGGCGGTGAGAACATAATCCACCTGCTCACAGGTTTTCAGAGCCGCCAGAGCCTCCATCGGGTGGGCCGCGGCGTCGAAGGCGCGATGGAAGGTGGCCGCCAGCAAGGGCGCCACCGCCAGCAGGCGGCAGAGCAAGCCGACGTCTATCCGCCCATCGCGCAAAAAGCCCAGCACCAAGCCGTCCACCCCCAGGCGCGCCAGCGCCTCGGCGGTGGCCGCCATATGCTCGACTTCCTGCGCGTGCCGGGGGGTGAAATGCGGGCTGTCGCGCAGCATCACGCGCAGCGGCAACTGCACCGCGTCTTGGATTTGCTGCACCAAGGCCAGCGGCGGCGTCAGGCCGTCGGCGTCCATCTGCACCGCCACTTCCAGCCGCGCGGCGCCGCCCTCGGCCGCCGCCGCCGCGTCCGCGACCGAGGTGACCACCACTTCCAGCGCCATGCCGCGCACGGCGGGCGTCAGGCCGATCGTCGCCGCGGATTGAGCCGCCGCATCCATGTAGGGGGATTATAGCGGCTGGCGGCGCGGCCGCTGCGCCCCGGGCCTTACTTCGACTGCGCCCCTTCTTGCCACCAATCCAGCCAGTCCTGCACGGGCGCGAACTCCTCCCGCTCATTCACCATCAGCCAGCCCCTCCCGGGGCGGCGCAGGTACTGCGCGACGCGCTCCGCCATCACGAGCAGTGGCAGGCTTACCGCCGCCAAAACGGCGATCAGGGAGACAAACCATGTCAAGCTCATCACGGCCTCCTGACGCCTGACCTGCACCTGATTTTCCACTCCCGGAAAACGGCGCAAACGATTGTTAATAGGCGGCTTGCCGCTTGCACTGGGGAGGAGGCCGGCGACCCCGGCCGGGGGCGATTGGGGCATTTTCTCCCCCCGCGCAAAGCCCCACCGCCGCAAAAGATTGCATACGTATCTTTCGGCCAGGCGCGGTCTCCTATTCACTGAGAGACTTCTAATCTCCGCTACAGACACGATGGTCCGCAGTCACTTCCCCCTAAGCAGCTGGACCGATTTTGTTCGCGGCGTTTTGCCGCCGGCGGAACGGAACGTGATGCAGCAACATCTCCAAGCCGATTGCCCCGATTGCCTCAGCGCGGAGCGGATGTACCGCGCGATGGAGCAATTCCTCCGCGCCGAGGCCGCCTGCACGCCGCCAGCGAGCGCCACCCGCTTTGTCATCGGCGCCATGGCTTGGGCCCGGCCCGGCAAGCGGCGGCTGGTGCTGGCCGAGTGGCTGGGCGGCCTGCAACCGGTCGCGGCGGGCCTGCGTTCCGGCACGGCCGAAGCCCGGCATGCGGCGTTCATGGCCGACGACTGGGTGGTGGACATTCGCCTCGAGCCGGCGGCACGGCTGGAGCCGGCGTTGCTCGCCGGCGGTCAGATCTCCGGCCAGATTTTGCACGCCACCGATGCGGAGCGCGTCGCGGCGGATGCGCCGGTCAGCATCCGGCGGCGGCGGCGCGTGCTCCAGGTCACCAGCACCAACATGCACGGAGAGTTCCACCTTTCCCTGCCAGCGGGCGCCGGAGAGGAAAGCCATCTGGCGATCCACATTTCCGCGGCAGCGAACCGCCCCGCCGGCGACGCCGCAAAGACCTTGATCATTCCCTTGCGAATTCTGGCCAGTCGCAGCGGGGCTGCGCCTTCGGGAGACCCTCAATGAAACGAGCCACCATTCTCTGCGTTCTTCTACTCTGCGGCTTGCTGGCGCGGCCGGCGCAGGCGCAACTGCTGGGCGGTCTGCTCGGCAGCACGACCCAAACCGAGAGCCGAGTCATCGTGCGGGACTCGCTCGGCGTTTCCGCCCTGCAACTGACCTGCTGGCTGATCGGCTGCCAAGTGCAGGAGGAAATTGACGGCAATCTGGGCCAGGTATTTCTTGTCACCAGCTATAACAGCGTCTCCTCGCTGGTGAGCAGCCTGCTGACCATGCCCGGCATCGTGGATGCCGAACCCGATGCCCTGCTGTACCAGCCGGAGCCGGGGCCGCTGACCAGCGTTTCCGGGCTTTGGGACCGTACCACGGAGAATTTTTACGGCGCCGCGGTCTGGGAGGGCTACGCCAATCAGCCTGCGCTGACGCAGATTGAATTGCCCGAGGCGCGCTGGGAGTGGAACGTCACCGGCGCCGGCGTGGTCGCGGACATCGGCACGGGCGTGGATCCGACCCAGCCGGTGCTGCAAAAAGTGCTGCTCCCGGGCTATAACTTTTTGACCAACCAAACCGGCGGCTACGACAGCCAGGTCAATCAGTACGCGATGGCCGTGGTCAACAGCGCCTATCCCCCGTTGCAGGTCAATCAATACGCGATGGCGGTGGTGAACCAGCAGAGCGCCACGACGCTCTCGCAGTCCTCGTACTCCGATTCCGGCCACGATACGATGGTCGCCGGCATCATTCACTTGGTGGCGCCGACGGCGCAGATTCTGCCGCTCCGGGCGTTCGGCGACAACGGCGAGGGCTACCTATCCGACGTGCTGCGGGCCATTTACTACGCCGTGGACAACCACGCCACGGTCATCAACATGAGCTTCGATTTTCCCGCCGCGGCGACCGAACTGCAAAAGGCGGTGGCCTACGCCAATGCGCACGGCGTCGCCTGCGTGGCGTCGGTGGGAAACAACGGCGAGGACGTGATGGTGTATCCCGCGGGATATCAATCCGACGTGATGGGCATCGCTTCGGTGGACGCGGCCGATCAGCGCTCGTCCTTCTCCAATTACGGCGCCGACCTGGTCTTCGCCGCCGCGCCGGGGGAAGCCGTCATCACCACCTATCCGGGCGACACCTACGCCGCGGGCTGGGGCACGTCGTTCAGCGCGCCGTTTGTCAGCGGCACGGTGGCGCTGATGGACGCCATGCAGCCAGGCGTCACTCCCACCGAGGCCATGGATGCGCTGAGCCACGCCACCCCCGCCGCGCCCGACCTGGGCCATGGCGTTTTGAACGTGGCGGCTGCGTTAACAGCGCTGCATC
>JAKAUF010000085.1 GCA_021827785.1 Acidobacteriota bacterium
CACATCCAGTACTCCTACGACGACGGCTCCATCTGGGTCGTCAATTCGCTGCTGCGCGATTTTACCGGCCGCGCCCGCGTGCAGGTGTACAGCTTCCATTTGCGGCGGCTGTTGCAAAAGACCCTGGATGTCTCCGCGCCGGGCAACCGTTCGGTGCGCATTTTCACGCTGCCGAAGTTCGCCCATCTGTCGCCGGTCTACTTTGTCCGCCTGCGCCTCACGGCGGCCCAATCCAGCGGCGGACGCCGCGTGGTCAGCCGCAATTTTTACTGGCTGGCCCGCCATCCGGACACCCACGACTGGGCCAAGTCCACCTGGTATTACTCACCCATCGTTCACTACGCCAACCTCAAGGAACTTCAGTTTCTGCCGCCGGTGCTCTTGCGCCTCTCCGCCTCCGGCCGGCGCCATGGCGGCTGGGAAACCGACGTGGTGCGCCTGCGCAATCCCAGCCATCACCTCGCCTTCCAGGTGCATTTGGTGGTGCTGCGCGGCCGCCACGGCGGCGACATTGAGCCGGCGATTTGGCAGGCGAACTATCTGGAGCTGATGCCCGGCGAAAGCCGCATCGTTCACGTCCGCTATCGCGCCGCCGCCTTGCATGGCGCGCGGCCCGTGATTCGCGCCGGTGGTTGGAACATCCCGCGGCAGTTTGCACCGGTGGCGGGCAAGTAGCCGGACCAGCGCGCGGCCAGACCGGCATGATTGCCGGCCATCCGGCCGGGCTAGCGTTCCGCCGCGGCGCTGAGCACCTGAACGAGCAGCCCCTCGCGGATCAATCGCCGGGCCAAAGTTAATTGCCCCTCGCGAAGACGCGGCGCAACTTCCCGGCCAGGTCACCGATGGTATAGCTCAAGCCAAAGCGCAGCACGAACGGATCGCTGACGTCCGACAATCCGAATGTGGGCTCAACGCGAAGCGACCAATGCCGCGACCAGGCGTAGCTAAACACCGGGCCCAAGTATTGTTGCTCCCGCCCCCAGTAGAAGCCGAACTGCCGCGTGTCGCCCAGCGCGCCCAGCATTTCCAGCCCCATGCCCAGCCGGGCGGCTGACAAGAGCGGCGGCGCCGGCCCATCGCCGCCGGCCATGCTCGCCATTTCCCCCATCTCCCCCATCCATCGCGGCTGCCGGAACACGCCCCAGACATAGCCAAAATTGTTCTCGTGCGGCGATTGCAGCGCCGTCTCCGTAATGAAATTGAAGGTGGCGTTGATGCGGCCCCAGTCGTGATACACGATGGCTCGAGTCTCAAACGTCCGCGCCGGCGCCCGCCGGGCCAAACTCAGCGGTCCGGACAAATCCTCGCCGCCGAAACCGCTGACCTCCATCTTGTACAACGCCGCCTGGTTCAAATCTTCGTACTCGGCGTAGAGCGTGAAGTGCAGCAGGTGGTCGCGGGGAAAAAGCTGGACATAGGTGTTAAACC
Source organism: Acidobacteriota bacterium (assembly GCA_021827785.1). GTDB lineage: Bacteria > Acidobacteriota > Terriglobia > Terriglobales > SCQP01 > JAKAUF01. The sequence continues at coordinate 1,429 of JAKAUF010000085.1, forward strand.
GCATGCCGCCATAGGTCGTCGGCAGCCCGGCGATCTTCTGCCCCTCGATCATGAATCCCGCCGTCCAGCGCGGCGTAATCCCGTATTCGGCCATGCCCATCGTGGTCAGGAAATCCGGCCCGGTGCGGGCGCGCTGAAGATCGGGGAGCAGCATGACCATCAGCGATCCCTGCGGTGCGGGATAGTTGACGGCGGTGAAATACGGGTTCATCTGCCCGTACAGGGCCGCCGCCGCGGCTAGAAACACAGCCAACACGGCGATCTTCGCGAGAGAAGCGGTCTTCATCGGTGGTTCAGTCCCAGGTGCGGGCGCGAAACGCGCACGGCGGCGTGTTCGCGCGGCGAACGGACATGGAAACCGTCCGTCGGCCCGCGGGTGAGCCGTGCGGCGGTTGCCAGGCGCAGGTGGGGCTGGGGCTAGATGCGGAGCGGGAGAACCGCCGCTCTTGGGGGCGGAGAAGGATCCTGCCAGCCGGGTTCCATCCGCCGCGTGACGGGGCGAACGGTCATGGACGCCGTGTCACCGGCCGCAATGGCCAGCGTGGTGTTCGGGACGATCGCGGCGGCGGGCGACGGGCTGTTCAGCGCGGCCACCAGCGGGGCGGCGCCACACCCGGCGCAATCCGCGCTGTATTGGGCCCGCGCTTGATTAGGCGGCAATCGGGTCGCCGCAGACGTCCCACCGTGCCGCGCCGCCTCTAGCGAGCAGGCGACCCGGCAATGCACGGCGAACTGGCTGCCGCACAGCACCGCGGCCAGCAGCAGGATCGTGGCAATCGGCCGCCGCGGCGTTGGGACCATGCGACAGCGTACCATGGCGCGGCGGTTGACGCCTGACGCCGATGGCGGCGTCGCCACGCAGACATCCGCGCCGACGGGCCGGTGCGATGGGCCGGCTCAAATAACCGGTGCGACGATGACGCCCTGGCCGGCAGCCTTCCCGCTCCGGGCCGCGGCCGCCCGGCTAGGGTCGCGAGCCGCGGTGCTGGGAACGGGCCGGCGCATCGGCCAGGTGCGGCGTTTCGGGGTGGTTCGCGCCCTCGCTGCCGCGCGCGCCCAAGGGTTGTGCACGCGGGGCGGTGGCTCGGGACCGCGCCGTCACCGCGCTATCCTGCCGGAGGCGAGCGCCCGGCGCCGTGTGCAGCAGGCCAAACAGCCCGGCGCCCAGCCCCACGGCCGATGTGATCACTACCACCGCCCCGGTCAGCCGCGCCCGCCACTTGCCCAGCCGCCAGCCGTCGGGCAGCGCCTTCAGCGCCAGCAGATACAGCATGCCCAGCACCAGCGGCAGCAGCAGCGCGTTCATCACCTCCACCATCACCGCCAGTTCCACTAAATTGATTTTGGCCAGCACCAATCCGCCGCCCACCACCACGCACACCACGAACACGGCGTAGAACCATGGCGCTTCGAAGGGAGTGTGCGCCAGCGACCGCTTGTACCCGGCCACCTCCCCCAATCCCCACGCCGCCGTCAGCGACACCACGATCGCCGCCACCGCCGCCGCCCCCACCATGCCTAGCGAGAACACCACCCGCCCCCAGGTCGGCCCCAGCACCGGCGTCAACGCCCGGGCGATTTCCGGCACCGTGTCCAGCGGCTTCGCCGCCGCGCCGGCCAGCGCGGCGGCGGCGGTGATCAGCACCGCCGCCATGATGGCCTGAGTAATGACCGCTCCCGCCCCGGTTTCAATTCGCGCCGATTTCAAATGCTTCGGCCCCAGCCCTTTGTCAATGATGGCCGACTGCTGATAGAAGATCATCCAGGGCATGATCACCGCCCCGATGTTGCCCGCCACCAAAAACCAATACCCCGCGTTGCCCCCCAATCCTTGCGCCAGCGCTCGCGTCATCGCCGCCGCCGACGGGTGGGATACCACCGCTACCCCCACGAACGCCAGCTCGAAGCAGCCCAGCGCCAGCGCCACCGATTCCACCTGCCGGTAGGCGCCGGTGGCGCTGACCACGATCAAAAACGCCCCCGCCAGGGCCACGCTGATCCAGGGCCGGATGCCGAACAGCAGCCCCACGCCTTCCAGCCCGACGAATTCCGTGACCAGCGCGCCGATGCAGGAGATCACCAGCGTGCTCGCCGACAGCCAGGCCCAGGTTGCACCAAACCGGTCCCGGATCAGCTCACCGTGGCCTTTGCCGGTCGCCAAGCCCAGCCGGACCGTCAGCTCCTGGACCAGGTACAGCACCGGCACCAGCGCCACTTGCAACCACAGCAGTTGATAGCCGTAGCGCGCCCCGCTTTGCGCCGCGGTAATGACGCTGCCGGCGTCGGTGTCGGCCAGCATGACCACCAGCCCCGGTCCGGCCGCCAACAGCAGCAGCTTCCACCAGGCAATGGGGTGGGAATGCGCGCCGTGCTGCGGCGGCGTGCTGGGGCGTTGCCGTCCCGGACTGGGGCTGGTGCTGATCTCGGTCAACCCATCCTCTTGCAATTCCGCCACGAACCCCGTGCAGGCATCACCCGCGGGGCGCGGACGAACCGCGGCCAGGCGCCGCCGTGGGTGGACGATTCCTCGGGCGCCGGCAAAACCGAGCCCAGAGAAGGGCGGCGGAGCCGCTTCGGTACATTCCTCAACTTTTAGGTTGCCAGAGATTGGCGGGAAAATCTTGCCTATCCCGCCCCCTGCGGCCCGGCCGCTTGGTGCGGGCGCAGGGCGCTAGGCCGCCTTCGCCGCCGTGCCCGGCCGTTTGGGCAGCAGCCGCGTGGCGATCCAAACCACGGGAATGCCGAACGCCAAGATGTGCGCCAAATAGTTGTTGATCAAATAAATTGCTGTCGGATGCGGCGGCAGCTTCGCCCGCCCCAGCGGCACGATGGCATAGGCCATCACCACGCGGATCACCACGCCATAAGCCGCTCCGGTGGCCAGCGGCAAGCGCCGCAGCCCCGGCCAGCGTATCGCCGCGAAGACAAAAATCGCCGCCAAGATCAGGCTGACGATGGCGTGAAAGAACATGCCCAAAAGCGCCGTGCCCCAGCCGCCGGAAAAGGCCGCCCGGCCGAGGAAGTTCGAGGCGTCCCACTGCGACAGCCCTTGCGCCGTCAGGCCCGAGTGCAAAAAATATCCCTCGGTAATGACCAAATAAATGTCCACCAGAAACGCGCCGGCCAGGCCGGAAATCAACGTGGCTCGCAGCCAACCGGCGGAGGAAGACGCGGCGCTGGGTGGTGCGGGTTCGGCGGCGGGAACGGGGTTGGAGCTGCCGGCGGTCATCATGGGCCTCCCTGCGCCAGCGCGACGGTAGTGACAGCGCCGGCCCGCACATTGTACGTCGAATGACCGTGCGTTGTCGTCCCTAGCGCCGCGCCGGCCGCACCGGCGAACGGAACTCCGCCACCTGCATTTCGCGCGCCCCGGGCAGCGACGGCAGCAGCGTCATCAGCGCCGGAATGTCGGTGCGGATCACGGCGATATCGCTCGAGGTTTGGTCCTCGACGAACAGGTACGCTCCCAGCCCGCCCAACGCCAGCCGCTCCGGCCCCAATCCCACCGGTATGGCCGAGAGTACGTGTCGCGTCTCCAGGTTGATCACGTCCACGGTGTCCGCCGCATGATTGGCCACGTACAGCCGGCTGCCGTCGGGGGACACCGCCAGGCCCCAGGGCCCGGTGCCCACCACCATGCTGCCCGCGACTTGATTGGCCGCGGTATCCACGATGCTGATGCTGGTGCCGCCGCCGCGGGCGCCGTAGTTGGATACGTACAGCTCCCCGCCGTCGGGCTTCAGCGCCATCGCCTTCGGGTCCGGGCCCACGGAAAGATAGGTCAGCACCGACGCGGGCGGCGCCAGGTCCACCACGGCCACTTCATTCGCCGCCGGGCAGAGCACGAACGCCTTGTGGCCGTACGGCAGCGCGATCACCTGCGTGGGCGGAGCCGGCAGTGGCAGCGTCGCCGCCGGGCGAAACGTCTGCGCGCCGACGATCTCCAGGCGCGGCGGATCGGCCGTCGCCACCACCACCCGTTCCGCCGGCGCCAGCGCCAAGGCGGCGGGCCGCCCGCCGAGCGCCATGCGATGCGTCACGCTGCGCGAGGGCAGATCCACGGCGTACAGCGCGGCGTGGCCGTCGTGGCCGCCGGCGATATAGGCGAGGGCGCCATCGGCGCTCAGGGCCATGGCCTTGGGCCGGACGTCGAGCGGAATCGCCGGCGCGCGCCGCTTGCCGGCCAGGGGAAACACCGCCAGCGATCCGGGCGGGCGGCGGCCAGGGGTTTGATCCAGCGCGTACAGTTCGGCCCGCGCCGGATTGTAGGCCAGCGCCACCACCGTGCCCTCCGCCGCCAGCGGCGGCGCCACTTTCAGCGTTCGCGCGTCCAGGGCCAGAATGCCCCCGCCCCGCCCCGCGACGTAGACCATGACGTGATACGTCGGGCCCGGCATGGGATAGAGCCGGTGGCAACCCGCCAGCCCGCCCGCCGCCGTGGCCATCGCCGCCGCCGCCAACCAGCCCAATGCGCGGCCGCCCCGCCGCTGGCCGCGGTCCGTGCTCCGCCGCCCAGGGTAAAGCAGGTTCACGCCGCGCCGCCCTTCGTCGGCACCCTCAGCCTCGCCGCGCCGGGCTGGCCGTCGCCGGCATCCGCCGCGCCAGCAGCGGCGCCAGGCCCCGCGCTTCGGCCATCAGTTGCTCCAGTTGCCGCGGGTAGATGGATTGGATTCCGTCGCTTAGCGCCCGGTCGGGCGTGTCGTGCACTTCCACCAGCAGCCCGTCCGCTCCCACCGCCAGCGCCGCCCGCGCCAGCGGCACCACCCGGTCCCGCCGTCCCGTGCCGTGGCTGGGGTCCACCAGCACCGGCAGATGGCTCACCTCCTGCACCGCCGGCACCACCGTCAAATCCAGCGTGTTGCGGCTGTGGTCGGAGAAGGTGCGGACGCCCCGTTCGCAGAGCGCCACCTGGTAGTTGCCCTCCGACAGCAGATACTCCGCCGCCATCAGCCACTCCTCCAGCGTCGCCGCCAGCCCGCGCTTCAGCATCACCGGCTTGCGCGCCTTGCCCGCCCGCCGCAGCAGCGCGTAATTCTGCATGTTGCGCGCGCCTAGCTGGATCATGTCGGCGTATTGCTCCACCAGCGCCAAGCTGGCTTCGTCCACCGCCTCGGTGACGATGCCCAGGCCGAAACGCTCCCGCACCTCCGCCAAAATCTCCAGGCCCGCTTCGCCCATCCCCTGGAACGAATATGGCGAGGTGCGCGGCTTGAACGCCCCGCCGCGGAACATCCGCGCCCCCGCCGCCGCGACTTGCTCGGCGATGCGCAGCGTCTGCTCCCGGTTTTCCACCGCGCAGGGCCCCGCCATCACCACCCATTCCGGGCCCCCGATGGTGATGCCTAGCTCGGGCGGGCCGATCGGGATCACCGTCTTTTCCGGCTTCACCTCCAGGCTCACCAGCTTGTACGGCTTGGAGACGCGCAGCGCCTCCGCCACGCCGTCCAGCCCGGCCAGATCGCTCAGTTCCAGCGCGCCCTTGTTGCCGGTAATGCCGATGGCGGTGCGCTGCGCCCCGGGGATCGGATGCGGCTTCAGCCCCAGCGATTCGATGTGGCGGCAGACGCCGGCGATCTGCTCTTCGCTGGCGCCGGCTTTCATCACGATTAACATGGCGAGTTTCCGTGCGCCGGCCGGCTAACCCCGGGCGCTAGCCGAAAAAGACCGACGCGATGTCATAAATCTCCGGGTCCACCTTGCGGTTCTTGCCCAGCGCGTCCTCCAGCGGCACCGACGCCAGTTTCTGCCCTTGCAGCGACGCCATCCGCCCGAACTCCCCCTGGTGCACCATGTCAATCGCCTGCACGCCGTACCGCGTCGCCAGCACGCGGTCGAAGGCGGTCGGGGTCCCGCCGCGCTGGATGTGGCCCAGGTTGACCATGCGCGTCTCGAATCCGGTACGCTTCTCGATCTCCGCCGCCAGCCGCCCGCCGATGCCGCCCAGCCGCGCGTGCCCGAACTCATCCACCTGCGTGCCCTGCGTGGTCTGCCCGATTTGGTCGGCCAACTGCGCGCCTTCCGCCACCACCACGATGCTGAAGTATTTGCCGCGCCCGTGCCGCCGTTGCAGCAGGTCGCAGACTTGGTCCAAATTGATCGGCTTCTCGGGGATCAGCACCACGTCGGCGCCGCCGGCGATGCCGCTGTAGGTGGCGATCCAGCCGGCGTCCCGCCCCATCACCTCCACCACGATGATGCGATTGTGCGCCTCGGCGGTGGTATGCAGCCGGTCCACCGCCTCGGTGGCGATATTGACCGCGGTGTCAAAGCCAAAGCAGACGTCCGTGCCCGCCAAATCGTTGTCAATGGTCTTGGGCACGCCCACCAGCTTCAGCCCCGCTTGGTTCAGCTTCAGCGCCACCCCCAGCGTGTCATCGCCGCCGATGGCGATCAACGCGTCCAGGTGATTGACCGTGAACGTGGCCTTCACCCGCTCCAAGCCCTGGGGATCCTTGAACGGATTGGTGCGCGAGGTGCGCAGAATCGTCCCGCCGCGGTGGATGATGCCCGGCGTCGAATCCAGGTCGAGCAGCTGGAAGCGGTTCTCCAACACCCCGCGCCAGCCTTCCTCGAATCCCAGGATCGAGTCGCCATAGAACATCGTCCCCTTGCGCACCACGGCGCGAATCACAGCGTTTAAGCCGGGGCAGTCGCCCCCACCCGTTAAAATTCCTACGCGCATCCTCACTCCTTGACGGAATTGACCGGAAAGAGTCTTATTCTAACGGATCACCGCTCCTCGCGTCGGCGCGCCATGACCCCAGCCGCCACATCCTCCCTCATTCGCCGTATCGGCGTGCACACCTCCGTCGCCGGCGGCCTGCCCCTGGCCGCCGAACGCGCCCATGCCTTGGGCTGCCAAACCCTGCAAATCTTTTCCTCCAGCCCCCGGCAGTGGCGCGGCGCGGAGCTGGACCCCGCCGCCTGCGCGCGCATGATCCGCCTCCGCCGCGAGTATGGGCTGCGCCCCTTGGTCATCCACGCCAATTACCTCATCAACGCCGCCGGGGCCGATCCCGCGCTGTGGGAGCGCTCCATCGCCGCGCTGCGCGGCGAGCTCCTCCGGGCACGCCAGCTCCAGGCGGAGTTTTTGGTCTTGCATCCCGGCGCGCCGGGCGCCGGCAATGACCGCGCCGCCGCCATCGCCCGCGTCGGCGAAGCCGTGCGCCGGGCCGCGCAAGGGCTCCGCTGGGGCCGCCTCAAGCTGTTGCTCGAAAACACCGCCGGCGGAGGTCGGCTCGGCGGCGCCTGGGAAGAGCTGGCCGCCTTGCTCGCCGCCGTCAGCGCGGTTCCCAGCGGCGTCTGCATAGACACCTGCCACGCTTGGGCCGCCGGTTACGACATCCGCTCCCCCGCCGGCTATCACGACGCCATCGCCGCGCTGCACCGGGCCATCGGCCTGAAGCACGTCCACGTCATCCACGTCAACGATTCCAAGGGCGGCTACAACTCCCACGTGGACCGGCATCAAAACATCGGCCAAGGCACGCTCGGCCGCGCGGCGTTTCGCCTGTGGATGAACGATCCCCGCTGGGCGCGCAAGGCGTTCATCTTGGAGACGCCGGTGGACGCCCCCGGCGACGATCGCAAAAATCTTCGCCGCCTGCGTTCCCTGATCGCCTCTCCGGCGCCCCGCGCCAACGCCCGCCTGGCAACGCAATGAATCCGCCCCCGTCAGCCCTGGCGGCCTCCCGCCGCGCCTAGCGGCGCCGCAGCGGCGGAAACGCCCGCTGCACCCGCCCCGTTCCTTCCTCGATCGTCACCGTCTGATCGGCCGCGACCGGCCCCAGGCGCGTCAACGCGCCGCTCGGCCAATGAATCTCGATCTCGTCCACCCGCCGGTGCGGGCCCAGCCCGAAGTGCAGCCGCGGATCCTGCGCCGATTGGTAGCTCATCCCGCCCTTGCGTTCCGCCACCGCCGTCCACCGCCCCGCCCGCACCCGCGCCCGCGCGCCAATCGCGTCACGGTTGGAGCGCGTGCCGAGCAAGAACAACTGCAGCCAATGCCGCCCCGCGCCCGTGTTGTTGCGCAGCAGTTGGGGCCGTTCGCCGTTGTTGTTCACCAGAATATCCAACCGCCCGTCGTTGTCGTAATCCCCGATGGCGGCGCCGCGGCTGACCCGCGGCCGCAGGAATGCCGCGCCCATGGCCCCGCTGGCATCGTCAAAATGCCCGCCCCCCAGATTGCGGAACATCATCTTCGGCTCGGCGTAATGCACCAGCGGGTTATAGCGGCGGATGTTGTTCAGCACGTGTCCGCAGGCCATGAAGACGTCCAAATTGCCGTCGTTGTCGTAATCCATGAACCGCGTGCCGAACTCGCTGCGGTGGAACGCGGCATAGCCGATTCCGGAGCTGACGGTGGCGTCGTTGAAGGTGCCATTCCCCATGTTTTGATACAGGCGCGGCAGCTGCGAATCCAGGTGGGTCACGATCAGGTCCATCCGCCCGCTGCCGAACGCGTCCCCCGCGTCCACCCCCATGCCCGCTTCCGGTTCCCCGTTGCTGCCCACCGCCACGCCGGCTTCATAAGCGACTTCCCGGAACGTCCCGTCGTGCTGGTTGTGGAACAGAAAATTGGCCATGGAATCGTTGGCGATGAAGACGTCCGGCCAGCCGTCTTGGTCGTAGTCGAAGGTCACCACCCCGAGCCCATTGCCCCGGTGCCGTCCCAGCCCCGCGGCCAGGCTCACGTCGGTGAAGGTTCCATCGCCGTTGTTGTGGAACAGCGTCGGCGCGGTGGGCGGAAAATCGTCCGGTAGGCAGTAGCTGCGCATCCCCGCTCCGTGCGCGCCGCAGTAATAGTTCGTCGCCGGCGTCCAATCCACGTAATTGGCGATGATCAGGTCGAGCTTGCCGTCGCGGTCGTAATCGAACCACGCCGCGCTGGAGGCCCAGCGGCCGGCGTTGCCCACCCCCGCCCGCGCGGTCACGTCGGCGAAGGTCCCGTCGCCCCGGTTGTGGTACAGGATGCAGCGCCCATAGCCGCAAACCAGCATGTCGGGATAGCCGTCATTGTCGTAATCGCCCACCGCCACGCCCATGCCGAACAGCCCTTCGGCGCCCACCCCGGCTTTGGCCGTCACATCGCTGAAGCTGCCGTCGCCGTTGTTGTGATACAGCGCGCTGCGCAATGGCTGGGGCGGATGGTAGGCCGCCGTCGCCGCGCCGTTGACCAGGTAGAGGTCCAGATAGCCGTCTTGGTCGTAATCCAGCCAGCCGCAGCCCGCCCCCATCGTTTCGATCAGGTATTTTTGCGCCGAGGCCGCGTTGTCGTGGCGGAAATCAATGCCGCTGGCCGCCGTCACGTCCACGAACGCCGCCGCCGGGGCCGCCGCTCCCCGCCCCGGCGCGGGCGGAAGCGAGCCGCCCGCCAGGCGGCCCGCCCCCGGCAAGCGA
>JAKAUF010000041.1 GCA_021827785.1 Acidobacteriota bacterium
CGGGCGAGATGGCGTAAAGCCAGTGCGCCATGGCGCGGGCGGCGAACCAGGCGGCGAGCAGGCCGGCCTATTCGGCGGAGGGGCCTAAAGCCGGCGCCCGCCGAACCAAAGCCGCACCCGCACGACCGAAGCCAGCGTTGAGATGCGGATAGCGCGCGTTATGCAGCCAAATATTGACCAAGCGCCCGGCGTGAGAATAGGGCAGAGGACGGAGCCAAACGGCCTCCGCCAAGGAAAACATGGCCGTGGTCGCGCCGATGCCAAGGGCCAGCGTCAAAATGACGGTGCAGGCGAACGCTGGAGAGCAGCGCAGGCGGCGAAGGGCGTAGACAATGTTTTGGCCGAGCGCAGGAAACATGCGGTCGTTGCCCCCTGCATACTATAAAGCGGATGGCTAGCTGCGGAACGAAATGGGCCAGGCTAGGGCGGGCCGCGGCGGCGGTGGCGGCGGCGCTGCTGTTGGCGGCGGCAGCGGCTGGGCAAGCGCGCGGGCCGATGCCGCCGCGGACGAACGCCGCGACGGCGGCCGCGGATTCCCGCGAGTCGCGTGCAGGCGGCGCGGCGTCCGCCAACCAGGCGGGAGCCGCCGCCGCGACGGCCGCCACGCGCAGCGGTGGCCAGGTGGCGATGGTCATTGCCGGGCGCGCTCTCAGCGCGGCCGAGTATCGCCGCAAGCTGGCGGCGCTGGACGCGCCCCTGCCGGAGTCGCTGCCGCCGGCGCTGCGGCGGCAAGAGGCGCGGAGCTTTCTGCGCTTTGCCATGCTGCTGGCGGCGGCGCGGCGGGCGGGCCTGCAACACAATGCGGCTTTTCAGCAGCGGTGGCGTGCCCTGGGAGAAAAGCTATTGGTGCAGGCCTTTTTGGCGCGGCTGCAGGCGCGGGCGGCGGATATTCCGCCGGCCATGGTGACGGCCTATTACCGGCGCCATCGCTCGCAATACGCAAGCCTGGCGCCGCAGGAGGCGCGCTCGCGCATCCGCGGCGTGCTCTTTCATCGCCGCTACCGCGCGGCGATGGCAGCGCTGCGGCGGGCGTTTCGGGCGCGGTTGAACGGCGCGTATTTCGCCGCGCCGGCCCAACGATGAGCGCCTCCAAACCATCCTCTGGCGCTCGGCGGCCGGCGTCCCCGGCGCCGGGCACGCGGCCCAGCGGCGTGGCGCCGGAAGACGCGCCCCGCTACGTGCGGCAATTGTTCGACCGCATCGCGCCACGCTATGACCGGGCCAATCATTTCCTGTCGCTAGGCGTGGACGTCTATTGGCGCTGGCGCACGGCGGCGGCGGTGGACCAAATGCTGGCGGCGACCGGAGCCGCCCAGGACGCCCCGGCTCTATGGGACGTTTGCTGCGGCACCGGCGACTTGGCGCTGGCGCTGGCGCGCCGATCGTCGCGGCGGCGGCGGGGCTGGCGCGTCTATGGCGGCGACTTCACGCACCGCATGCTGGTGCTGGCGAACGAAAAGAGCCGCGCCGCGCGGGCCCCGGGCGACGTTGCGGGATGGGTGGAGGCGGATAGCCTGCGGCTGCCGGCGGCAGACGCATCCGTGGCGGGGGTGACCACCGGATTCGGCTTCCGCAACCTGGCGGATTACCGCGGCGCGCTGGCGGAATTCGCGCGGGTCTTGCGGCCCGGCGGCGTGCTCGCGATCCTGGAGTTTTCCCAGCCGGCAATCCCCGGATTGCGCGCGGCCTACGGCTGGTATTTCCATCGCCTGCTGCCGCGCATCGGCGGCTGGATCTCCGGCAGCGGCGAGCCGTACCGCTATCTCCCCAGTTCGGTGGACCGCTTCCCCGCCCCGCGCGAGCTGGCGGCATGGATGGCCGCGGCGGGTTTTGCGGAGGTGAAATTTCGGCGGCTGAGCGGCGGCATTGCCACGCTGCACACGGGGCGCAGGCGCTAAGCGGCATTCCCCGCCGTTCCGGGTCAGCGGCGCGACAGCTCCCCAACCACGTTCCTGCCGCGTCTGGCCGCCGCCGCGGTTCCGTCCGTTGCTCGGAACCACGGCGAAAACCGCAGACAGAGGGCGCAGCCGCCCAGCTCTGGACGGCCCGCCGAATGCGGGGCTGTGGCCGGCCTGCGCGCCGGCCGGCAACGCAGGCCTTCTAATTCTCAGCAGCCTGCGAACTGCCAAGATCGGAACGGCTATTTCTTCGCCAGTTCCTTTTCCGCTAGGAACCAGTCGTGCTGCTTCAGGCTGCTATCGGCGACGCGCTTTTCCGCATCGGCCTGGGTTTGCGGCGGGGGCAGCACGACGTTCTGGCCGTGCTTCCAGTCCGCGGGCGTGGAAACGCCGTACGCGTCGGTGGTTTGCAGCGCCTCGAAGACGCGCAGAATCTCATCCACGCTGCGGCCGGTGGACTGCGGGTAATACAGAATGGCGCGGATGACCTGCTTGGGATCAATGAAGAAGACCGCCCGCACCGGCGCGGTGTCGCTAGCGCCGGGGTGGATCATGCCGTAGGCCTGCGACACGCGGGTGTCGAGATCCGCGACCACCGGGAACTGCACCTTGACCTTGGCGTTTTGCTCCAGATTGCGCATCCAGGCGATGTGGGAAAAGATGCTGTCCACGCTGACCCCGATGGGCTGCACGCCCAGGGCTTGGAAATCCGCGTAGCGGCGGGCGAATTGGATGAACTCCGTGCTGCAGACCGGCGTGAAGTCGGCGGGATGGGAGAACAGCATCACCCATTTGCCCTTGTAATCGCTAAGGTGGATGACCCCTTGCGTGGACTTCGCCTCGAAGTCCGGAGCGGGATCGTTGATGCGGGGCAGGCTCCTGGGAGCGGCGCCATTTTCAATGCTCATGAACCATATCTCCTTCAAGAAATGAAAAAGCCCACCGTGGGGTGGGCCTGTTGGAAATCGGCTTCCGCCAAGGCGGAAGGTGCGAAAAACGGGGTCAGGCGCACCGGGAGCGGGATGGAACACAACAACAACACATCCGCCGGGCGACCATGGGAACGATCATATCATGGCTGGCCGGAAGGTCCGGATCCGTAGCCGAACCGCACCAAGCGCTGGGCGGATCGCGCGTAGCCCTCCGGCGTCAGGCCGTGAACGCCGGAGCCGTCAATCCAACGGTTGTAGAAGTTGAACAGAGCGCAGACGGTGATGGCGTCGTACACCGCCGACTGGCTCCAGCCGGCGGCGAGCACGGCAGCGACGTCGGAGGCGGTCACCGTGGCCGGCGCGCGGTTGAGGCGCGCGACAAAGGCGAAGAGCGCGCGTTCAGCGTCGGGGATCGGAGCTTGGTGAAAATCCGCCAGCACCGCCTGTACCCGCGCCGCATCGCCCAGCAGTTCCGCCGCGACCGCGGCGTGGCTGCCGGTTCAAAATTCGCAGTCGTTGCCGCGGGAGGTGAACGCGGCGAGCAGCTCCCGCAAACCTGGAGACAGGTCGGAGGGGCCGCGCAGCACGGCTTGGGTGAAGGCGGCGAGGTGCTGCGTGGCCTCCGGGCGGTAGGCGAACAGGTGGAAAATCTGCGGCGGCTGCGCGCCCTGGGAGCGGGCCGCGGCGACCAAGGCGCCGTACGGTCCGCCGCCGGGCCCGGCTTCGACTTCGGGGAGATACATCGGTTCCATCATTCGCCTCCAACGCTTCCAGCGAGGAGCACCATCGCCCCGCGCGGCACCCAGCCCCGCCTACGGCGGGGCGTCCCGCTTGCCGCATTGCCGCCGCGGCCGGGCTGCCGGTGTCATGATGCCCGCGGCGGTGGGACGAAGGCAATGCTGCGAAGCGGCTACCGCCAGCCCCTCAAAACCAATTAGCCGCCGCCGGGGGCGGTGGGGTATGCTTTGGGGTTCCATCTTGGGACTGCATCGGGAGAAAGTAAATGATCCAGGTTTGGCGGCGGTACGGGCTGCTGGCAACGGTGGCCCTGGCGTTGGCGGCGGGACTATGGGCGGCGGCGCCCGGCGGCGGCGTCAGTCCCAGTCTGTTCAACGGCATGAAATGGCGGCTGATCGGTCCCTTCCGCGGCGGCCGCACCGAAGCAGTCACGGGCGTGCCCGGACAGCCTGACACCTTTTACTTGGGCGCGGTAGCGGGCGGGGTGTGGAAAACCACCGATGCCGGCAATACCTGGCGGCCCATCTTTGATAAAGAACCGACGCAGGCGATCGGCGCCATCGCCGTGGCGCCGTCGGACCCCAACGTCATCTATGTCGGCACCGGCGAATCGGACCCGCGCACCGACACCACCTACGGCGATGGCATGTACAAATCGGTGGACGGCGGGCGGACCTGGACGCGCATTGGGCTGCGTAAGACGCGGCACATCGCGGGCATCGTGGTGGACCCGCACGATCCCAACCGGTTGTGGGTGGCGGCGCTGGGGCGCGTCTATGCCCCCAGCACTGAACGCGGCGTGTATCGCTCCGAGGACGGGGGCAAAACTTGGCAGCGGGTGCTCTATATCAACGACCAGTCGGGCGCCACCAGCATCGCCATGGACCCGCGCAATCCGCATATCTTGTTCGCCGCATTGTGGCAGGTGCGGCGCTGGCCGTGGAAGCTGGTCAGCGGCGGGCCGGGCAGCGGGCTGTACCGTTCGCTCGACGGCGGCGCGACCTGGAAGCGGATGGATGGCCACGGCTTCGCCGCTGGCGTGCTGGGAAAAATCAGCGTCTCGGTCGCCGCCAACGGCGAGCGGGTCTACGCGCAGGTGGAAGCGAAGAAAGGCGGGCTGTACGTTTCCAACGATCTGGGCGGCCATTGGAAGCGCGTGAACTCCTCGCAGAGCTTCCGGCAGCGGGCCTGGTACTTCACCACCATCCTGGCCGACCCGGTCAAAACCAACACCGTCTATGAGATGAACGTCAACTTCTACCGCTCCACCGACGGCGGGGAAATTTTTCATCGCATGCACGTGCCGCATGGCGACAACCATGCCATGTGGATTGCGCCGCGGCACTCCAACCGAATGATCGTGGGCAACGACGGGGGCGCGACCATCTCGCTCAACAACGGGCATAGCTGGAGCACGCTGGACAACCAGCCCACCGCGCAGTTCTATCACGTCGCCTTGGACAACCGGGATCCCTTCTACGCCTACGGCGCGCAGCAGGACAACTCGTCGGTCGCCATCGCCAGCGCCAGCAAATGGGGCGCGATTACCCAGCGAGATTGGTATCCGGTCGGCGGCGGCGAGAGCGGCTACATTGCCCCCGATCCGCTCGACTATCACATCGTCTACGCCGGCGCCTATTTCGGCATTCTCACCCGCTTCAATTTGCACACTGGCATCGCCCAAGACATTTCGGTTTGGCCGGAAGATCCCGATGGAATGCCGGCGGCGGGCCGCAAGCTGCGCTTCACCTGGACCGCGCCCCTGGTCTTTTCTCCCGAGAACCCGCACCTGTTGTACACCGCGGCACAATATCTGTTTGCGAGCACCAATGGCGGCATGAGCTGGCGGCGCATCAGCCCCGACCTGACGCGCAACGACAAGAGCAAGCAAGGGCCGTCGGGCGGTCCAATCACCAAAGACCAAGCCAGCGCCGAATATTACGACCTGATCTTCACCATCGCGCCGTCGCCCAAGCAGGCGGGCGAGATCTGGGTGGGCACCGATGACGGCCTGGTTCAGCTCACGCGCAACGGCGGCAAGAGCTGGCGCAACGTGACGCCGCCGACGCTGCCGGCATGGAGCAATATCAGCCTGATTGACGCCTCGCCGTTCGATCCGGCCAGCGCCTACGTGGCGGTGAACCGGTATAAAAACGGCGACAAGGAACCGCTGATCTTCATTACCCACGACTACGGCCGGACCTGGACCGAGAATGTGGACGGTCTGCCCAAAGTGGGGCCGGTGCGCGTGGTGCGCGAGGATCCGGTGCGCCGCGGGTTGCTGTACTGCGGCACGGAGCGGGGCGTTTATGTTTCCTTCAACGATGGCGGGCATTGGCAGCCGCTACAGCTGAACTTGCCGCATGTCCCGGTGCGGGATTTGGCGATAAAGGATGGGGAGCTGGTGGCGGCAACGCACGGCCGGTCGTTCTGGATTCTGGATGACTTGAGTCCGCTGCGGCAGCTCCATACCGGCATGGCGGCGCAGGCGGCGTTTCTCTATCGGCCGGAGACCGCGTATCTGATGCACCTGCCCAGCTTCCATATCCATCCGGGAATGGCGGCGGGGCAAAATCCGCCTTCCGGAGCGGTGCTCGACTATTACCTGAAGACGGCGCCCAAGACGCCGATCTCTCTAGCGATCTACAACGCGCAGGGACGGCTGGTTCGCCAATTCACCAGCGTCAAGCACAAGCTGCCCCCGCCGCCCAAGGATTTTTACGCCCATCGCGCCGGCCCTCCGCCCGCCCTGCCGGCGAAGGCGGGCATGAACCGCTTCGTCTGGAATCTGCGCGGCCCGCGGCCGAAGAAGATCCTCAACGCCATCTACGACGAAGGCAATTCCATCGGCGTCTCCGTGGTGCCCGGGCGCTATACCGTCGCGCTAACGGTGGCCGGCCAGACCTACCGCCAGCCACTGATTGTCCGTCCCGATCCGCGCCATCCCGTATCCGCCGCGGCGCTGGCGGCGCAGCATCGCTTGATGGAACAATTGCGCGCCGGGGTGAAAGCCGATCACGACGCGGTGTTCGGCCTCCAGGCGCTGCATCAGGAGCTGACCGCCCTGATCGCGCATCTGGCGAATGACCCTAATGCCGCGCCGGTCAAAATCGCGGCGGCACGCCTTGACGCCAAGGTGCTGGCCCTGGAAAACCGTTTCTATCAATACCAAGCCAGCGCCAGCGAGGAAATGCTCAACTATCCCATCGAGTTGAACAGCCAGTTGGGCTATTTGGAAAACGCGGTGGATAGCGGCGAAGACGCGCCGACGGCGCAGCAGCAGGCCTATGCCAAGGTGCTGCTGGGCAAGCTGCAACACGCGCTGGCCCGCTGGGAGGCACTGCGCAAACGGGACCTGGCCGCCATGAACCGGCGGATGAAGGCCGCGCACATTCCGCCGCTGTTCGTACCGCGGCAATGAGCGCCGTGTATCGGTGCGGCGCCGCGCCGCGGCGTTCGCACCACCCGCGCGCTGCCCTGCCATGCGTTCCCTCGCCGGCAGGTGCGACGTGCCGCGGGGTCCGCGGCTAATGCATGCCGACGGGACCGCCGCCGGAGCGCGGCCGGCGCATGATCCAAATCAAGGGCGTCAGGATCATGAATACCGTGGCCAGCAGCCAGAACTCGTCCACGAAGCTGAGCAGCGCCGCCTGTTGCCTCAGCGTCCCATACAAGGAAGCCAAGGCCTGCTGCCCGGCGGTATACCAACTGGCGCCATGGCTCATAAAGTGCGCCCGCGCGGCGGCCAGCATCTGCCGCACGGCGGGACGAGTGGGCGTGAGGTTCGAAGCCAAGCGCTCCTGATGGAATTGCTCGCGTTGCGCCAGTTGGGCGCTGGTGAAGGCGATGCCGATGCTGCCGCCGATGTTGCGCATCAGGTTGAACAGGCTGGTGGCGTTGCCCATTTCCGCATTGGGGATCGGGTCCATGGTGACGGTCGTCAGCGGCACGAACACGAACGCCATGCCCATGCCTTGAATGAACTGCGGCCAGAAGATGTTCCAGGGAGACACCGTCAAATCAAACCGGGCGAAGGCGTAGAGCGCGAGGCTTCCGGTGACAACCCCGAAGGTGAGCAGGCCGCGAGCATCCCAGCGCCGGCCGAGAAGAATGCCGCAGATCGGCATGAAGATCAGGGAGCCAATACCGCGCGGACTGGTCCAAATCCCCGCCGCCAGGGCGGTGTAGCCCAACAGCGTTTGCAGGAAGATGGGCAGCAACACCAGGCTGCCGTAGAGCACGAATCCGAGCACGGTCATCAGCAACACGCCGGTGGCATAGGTGCGGTTTTTGAAGACGCGCAGGTTGACGATGGGATGCTCGATGACCAGCTCCCATATGACGAATGCAACCAGCCCGATGACCGCGATCACGGCCAGGGCCAGGATAAAATGCGAGCCGAACCAATCCAGCTCCTGCCCCTTGTCCAGCATGATCTGGAGCGCGGCAATGCCCACCGCCAGCATGCCCAGGCCCCAATAATCCACCTTGCCCGTGGAGCGCTGGATATAGGGCGGGTCAAACAGGAACAGGTACGTCATGACCACGGCAAGAATGCCGATGGGAAGATTGATGTAGAACACCCAGCGCCAGCTCAAGCTGTCGGTCAGGTAGCCGCCGAGGGTGGGACCCAAGATCGGGGCGACGACGATGCCCAGACCCCAAAAGCCCATCGCCTTGCCGCGTTGTTCGGGCGGAAACGTCTCTAGCAGCACGGCCTGGGAGATGGGTTGTAGCGAGCCGCCGAAAGCGCCCTGTAAAACGCGGAACAAGACCAGTGCCGGCAGCGTCGGAGCCAGCCCGCAGAGCGCACTGGCGATGGTGAAGCCGGTGACGGCGGTGATCAGCAAGCGCTTGCGGCCGAATTGATTCGCCAGCCAGCCGGTAATCGGCAGGACGATGGCGTTCGCCACCAAGTAGGACGTCAGGACCCAGGTGGCTTCGCTGACGGTCGCCGAGAGGCTGCCGGCGATATGCGGCAAGCTGACGTTGACGATCGAAGTGTCCAGCACCTCCAAAAAGGTGCTGAGCATGACCGTGATGGCGATGATCCAGGGATTGATGAGCGGATGGTCCGCCGATTTTTGCGCCATCGAATCTCCTCAGTCCGGGTCCAGGCCGGCTCTGCCGCGCCGCTGAGCGGCGCCGCGGCTGGTCAGCGGGTATAGACCGTCACCTCAACCGACATGCCGGGGCGCAAGCGCTGCAGCTTTGCGTTCTGCCCGGCAGCAAAAAACAGCTTGACCGGGACACGCTGCACCACCTTGACGTAGTTGCCAGTGGCGTTTTCCGGAGGCAGCAGGCTGAACCGGCTGCCGGTGGCCGAGCCGATGGAGTTTAGCTTTGCCTTGAGATCTTCGTTGTAGGCGTCCACATGCACGGTAGCGCGCTGCCCGGGTGCCATGCCTTGCAAATCGGTCTCCTTGTAGTTGGCGACGACCCAGCGGTCCACCAGCGGATGGCCGCTCTCCACGATGTCCAAGCCCGGCTGGCCCGGGGCGATGGCTTGGCCGACCTCGACATGGCGGTCTCCGACCAAACCGGAGACTGGCGCGCGGACGGTGGTCCAGCCGAGGTTGAGCTCGGCCTGCGCGACCGCGGCCTGCCGCAAGGCGACCTGGGCCTGAGCCTCGCCGGCGCGGGCACGGCTGACGCGCACCTCCTGCGGGCCGACCGCGGCGCGCCGCACCGCGGCCAGCGCCTGCTCCACGCGTCCGCGCGCCACGGAAACGCCGGCGCTGGCGGCCGCGACGGCATTGCGGGCGGCCGACTCGTTCGCCCGGGCGGCGCGCAGGGCGGCCTGGGCGGCGGCGGCGGCGGTTTCCATGTGCGTGTAGGCCTGCCGGCTGACTTCGTTCTTAGCCACCAATTGGCGGTAGCGGCGGGCATCGCTGACCGCGCGGCGGGCGTTGGCTTGCGCCTCGGCAACCGCGGCCCGCGCCGCCTGCTCCCGGCTCCCCGCCAAGGCGAGATTCTGTTGCGCCTGGCTTTCCTCGGCGCGGGCGGTGATCAGGCCCGCCTGCGCGGAGCTGATATTGCTGTGGCTGGAGGTTTGCTGGATGGGAATGCCCGTACTGGCGCCTGCCGCCGCCGCCTGCGCCGCCGCCAGATTCGCCTGGGCGTGCTGCAAGGCGAGGCGGTAATTGCGAGGGTCCAAGGTAAACAGCACCTGGCCGGCGTGGACGAACTGATTGTTCTGCACGTAGACGTGGGTCACCGTTCCCGCCACGCGCGGCGAGATGGGGTCAATATGGGCCTCAATCTGCGCATCGTCGGTGCTGGCGCGCCCGCGCAAGAAAAAATACCAGCCCGCCACCGCGGCGACGACAATGACCGCAATGACCATCAACAGCAATCGTTTGGTCTGGGGGCTGACGCCGCGCTTGGCCTGCGCCGTCGGGGCCGGGCCGTCGCCTGCGCCCGGAGGGTTGGAGGGAGCGGCGGGGGGATTTTGCGAGGGTTCGACGTGGGTGGGCATTACTTGGCTCCTTCCAAAAAGCTGCGGTACGAGGCTTGCGCCACGCCCAGCGCCTGCGCCAACTCGATTTTGGCGGCGTTGAAGCTATACAGACTGCCGATGTAATTCTCCTCGGCGACCGCGACTTCCTGCTCGGCTTCCACTTCCTCCAAGTTGTCGCCGACGCCGGCGCGGAAGCGGTCGCGGGCCAAGGTCAGCTCCTGTCGCGCCAGCCGGCGCGCCTGGGTGGCGACGCCGACTTGCTGCCGGGCGGCATGCACGTCCAGCAACGCGGAGCGGACCTGCTGGCCGATGGCGGCGCGGAGATCGGATGCCTGGTCCTGGGCCTGCCGCAACCGCGCGTGGGCGGCGATCTCCGCGGCGTGAATCGCGCCGCCGGAGAAGATCGGCAGGTTGATCTGGCCCGCCAGCGTGAAGGTGGGATGGTTGCTGTTAATCCGGTTGCCGATGGTGCCCCAGTTGCCGCTGAAGTCCACGCTGGGGAGGCGCTGATCCCGCGCCGCCGCCACCGCCAACTGCGCGGCGCGCACCGACTCGCGGGCGGCCATGTAATCCGGACGCATCCGCAGCGCCTCCGCCAACGCGTGGTTCACGGTCATGCTGGGCGCCGGGGTATAGGGAATCGGCTGCGCCAAACGGTAGGCCTGGCCCGCGG
>JAKAUF010000045.1 GCA_021827785.1 Acidobacteriota bacterium
TGGCACAACGTGCCGGAGATGTCCAACACCGGACGCGGCGAACTCTACCGCGCCTTTCCCCACTACCACCAGCACTGGCCGCAGTAGGGCCCGTCGGCGGGAATAGCGCCGGCGGCATAAGCGCGCGCGGGGCCAGGGCCCGCGCCGCGCGCCGCGGGCGGTCGGCGCCCGGCTCTCCGCCCGGCATGCGAAAATCGTCTCTCATGCCGATTGTCGAGGTTCGCGATGTCAACAAGGTATTTTACGTAGGCAAGACCGGCGTTCGCGCCCTGGCGGGCGTATCGCTGGCGGTCGAGGCGGGCGAGTTCGTGGCCATCGTCGGCGCCTCGGGCAGCGGCAAAAGCACCTTGCTGCACGTCATCGGCGGGCTGACGCACCCCACCAGCGGGGAAGTGGTGATCGAGGGCCGGGAGTACGGCGCGCTTTCCGACGCCGCCCGCACCGCGCTGCGCAAGCGCGAGATCGGCTTCGTCTTTCAGCGCTTCAATCTGCTGCCCACGCTGGACGCCGCCGACAACATCGAGCTGGCCCGGGACATCGCCGGCCGCGCCGCCGGGCCCGCCGAGTGGCGCGACAAGATCATTGAGCGGCTGGGCATCGGTCCCCGCCTGCGGCATCGCCCGGCGGAACTGTCCGGCGGCGAGCAGCAGCGCGTGGCCATCGCCCGCGCCCTGGTGAACCGCCCGACCATCCTGCTGGCCGACGAGCCGACCGGGAACCTCGATTCGCAAAACTCCGACGCCGTGCTGGCGGTGCTGCGCGACCTGAACCGCGAACTCGGCCAGACCATCCTGATGATCACCCACAACCCCGAGGCCGCCGCCTTCGCCCACCGCACGCTGCACATGAAGGACGGCCGCATCGTCGCCTAGGCGCCGCCGCATGTCCGCCGCCGCCGTTTCCGCCCCGCCCAATCTGCTGCGCCGGACCTTCCTGCACATTCCCGGCATCGGCCCGGCGGGGGAGCGGGCGCTGTGGAAGGCGGGCTACACGGATTGGGCGCTGGCGCTGGCGGCGGCGCAAGCCGGCGGCTGGAGCCGGCCCGCCGCGGCGAAGCTGCCGCCGCGATTGGCGGCGCGGCTGGCGGCGCATCTGCCCGCCGCCGAAGCCGCCTTGGCCGCCGGCGACGCGGCGCATTTCGCGGCCCTGGCGCGTTACGGCGAGACGTGGCGCCTCTACGGCGGTTTCGCCGCCCGCTGCCTGTATCTTGATATCGAAACCAACGGCGCCGCCGGCGACGAGGAAGAAATCACCCTGGTCGGCGTCTCCGACGGCGGGCGATATTTCCCCTTTCTCGCCGAGGAGAACCTCGATGACCTGCCCGATTGGCTCGAGGCCTGCGGCGCGCAGGTGCTGGTCACCTTCAACGGCGCCGGTTTCGACGTTCCCGCCCTGCGCCGCTACTTCGGCCGGCGGCTGTCGCGCCGCGCGCTGCCGGCGGCGCACATTGACCTGCGCTTCGCCGCGCCCAAGGCGGGGCTGAAAGGCGGACTGAAGCGGCTGGAACCGATGATCGGCATCGAACGGCCCGCCGCGCTGCACGGCCTGGACGGATGGGATGCGGTGCGGCTGTGGTGGGCCTGGCGCAACGACGGCGACCGCGCCGCCCGCGACCTGCTGATCGCCTACAACCGCTGCGACGTGATGCACCTGCCGCCCTTGCTGGCCCATGTCCACGCCGCCCTCGCCGCCGCCCGCGCGGAAGCCTAGCGAGGTCGCCGGCCCGCGGTGCAACAACTGCGTCAGTGACGCCGGCGCGAGCGCCGTCCCCACCCAAGATCTCCAGTTCACCGCCGGCCTTGCGTACCGGATTGAGGCTGCACCGGCGGCGGCGTGCGGCTTGACAGGGAAGCGGCGGCGTGGTCTGTTGGCCATAGAGAGTGTTTGCAACGAAGCTTGCAATTAGGGGGGAAAACTCACAGTGACTCGAATCATCTGTCGCGGGCCTCATGGCCGCGCCGCGCATCGCGCTGGGCGGACGCTGGCGGCGGGACTAATTTCCTGCGCCGCGTTGCTGCTGTTCGCGCCGCGGCTTCGCGCCCAATCGCGCGGCCACTTCACCTTCGGCGTGCAGGGCACCAGCGTCTGGGCGGGGATGCCGTCGTTCAATTTCAGCAATTTTCCGACCACGATCGCATCCTGCCGTTGCGCCTATTTCGGCTGGGGCCTGCGCCTTACGGTCCGCGTCCTCGGCCCGCTGGGGCTGGATGCGGAGTGGGACGACATGCCCGGCCAGGGCCAGTTGCAAACCGGCTTCCACCAGGTGTTTATTGGCCCCCGCCTGCGCGCCTTGTCCCTGGGTCCCCTGCATCTGTTTCTTTACGCGCGGCCGGGCATTGTCTTCGCGAAGCCGGGATCATTGCCACCGTCGCCCGGGGGCACGGGCTTCGGGGGCTCCGGCGCGCAGAATCATTTCGCGCTGGATGGCGGCGGTTCGCTGGAGCTGGATGCCTCGCGCCATTGGCTGGTCCGCCTCGACCTGGGCGACGTCTGGGTCAGCAATGCGCAGTCCACGCGCGACCTGGCCAGCGCGGGCTTCTTCGCCAACAATCCCCAGGCCTCGCTCGGCTTCGCCTACCGGTTTTAGGCGCCCGGTCGCGGGGGCCGCGCCTTTTGCTCGGGGAGCAAAGCGGGCGCGGAAAGGCCGCGAAATGCCGCGCGACGGTCCGCCCCCGGCAAGCGGAGCGGCGCGGCCCCCAAAGCCGGGGTCCCCAACGCGCAGCGGTGCGCGCTGGGGTGGAGCGACGCGTCGGCCGGGCCGGGGCGGACCGGGGTCCCCGGCCCAGCCGGCGCGCAAGCGGGACGCCCCGCCGCAGGCGGGGCTGGGGCCCGCGCCAAGCAATAGTCCGCCGCCGGGCGGCAAGATGCCGGCGCTCCCCCGGGCGGGCGAATGCGGTCAGAGAAGAACGCTGACCGGCGCGCCGCGGAACGCCACATCCTGCGCCGGGCCCGGCGCGGCTCCCAGCGCCGGCGCCAGGCGGGCGCGGAAGCGGCGCTCCCCCGCCGGCTCGCCCGGGCCGGGGCGAACGCGCGAGCCGGGCGCCAGGCTCAGATGCAGCCGCCGTTCCCGGTCCGACCAGCGCAGCCGCACGCCCATCCAGTCGCCCTGGCGGTAATTGAAGGTTTCGCCGTCGTCGTCGTAGAGGAAAAACGCGCCGTCGGCGCCGGGATAGACGGTCAGCTCGACGGGTCCGGGCACGGGGTCGCCGACATATTGCTTGACCGGTCCGCTGGGGATGACCGCTCCGGCGCGGACATATAGCGGCAAGGTGGCCAGGTCCACCGCGCGGGTGATCTCCCGCCCGCCGGTCAATATCCCCCCCGTCCAGAAGTCATGCCAAACTCCGCGGGGCAGATACACCCGCCGCTGCCGCGCTCCTGGCTGAATGACCGGCGCGACCAAGATGTCCCGGCCCCACAGATATTGATCGGCGCAGGCGGCGGCGCGGGGATCGTGGCCGTAATGCAGCCACAAGGCGCGCAGGATGGGCAGGCCGGTGCGGTGGGTTTGGTGGATGGCGCTGTACAGATACGGCAGCAGGCGGTAGCGCAGGTCGAGATATTTGCGGCAGATCGGTTCGACCTGGGTGTTGTGCAGCGCGCTTGGCGGCGGCAGCGCCGCGTCGTCGCGGCCCATCTCCCGCGGGCCGGTCGTGCCCATGTCCCAGCCCCACGGCAGGCGCAGCATCCAGGCGCGGCCGTGGCCGCGGAAGACGGGGCAAAAGGCGCTGAACTGGAACCAGCGCAGGAATAATTCCGCCGTGAACTGCGGCGTGGGCACGAAGCCGCCGGTGTCGGAGCCCCAATAGGGGATGCCGCTGAGCCCGGTATTCAGCCCGACGGCGATCTGCGTCCGCAGCGTCTCCCACTGCGACAGCGTGTCGCCTGACCACAGCAGGGGCGCGTAGCGCTGCATGCCGGTGTAGCCGTTGCGGTGCAGGGCATAGGGGCGATGGTTGGGACGGGACAACTGCTCGCCCTGCCAGTACATGCGAATGCGGTTCAGCCGCGAGGCCGCATGCATGCGGTCGCCTTCATCCGCCCACCAGCCATCCACGCCCAGGGCGAAATCGCGCCGGTGCTCGTCCCAGTAGCAGCCGGCTTGTCCGTCGCTGAAGCGGTCCAGCGGGCAAGGGTCGCTGGCTTGCCCCACCAGCTTGTCGGCGAAGGGCACCACGTGCAGAACGACCTTGAAGTGCTCGCGGTGCAGCTCCGCGATCATGGCGCGGGGATCGGGGAAGGCGCGGGGATTGAAATCGAACGAGCCGTTCCCGGTGTTCCAGCCCGATGGGCAAAAGCCGGTGCCGAGATAGATGAGCACGTCGCAGGGCAGGCGTTTTTTGCGGAAGTCCCGCGCCACGCCCATCACCACCTCCCGGCTCCAAATGGTCCGGTGGCTTTGCTGGTAGCCGAAGGCCCACAGCGGCGGCATCTGCGGCAATCCCGTCAGGCGGCAGTACTCGCCCAGCCGCTCCGCCGGCGTGCCGCCCAGGACCACGAAGAAATCCAAGGTCTCGGCGCCGGGCAGGGGCGGCGGCGGGGCATCCAGAAAGTCGTGACGAAAGGCATAACGCGGGGAGTTGGGCGGCTGCGACTCGGGCGCTTCCCGGCGCTGCGCGCCCGTTGCCGCGTGTCCCGCCGAGCTGGCCGCGGCCGGTTCGTGCTCCCGGTGCTCGAAGGGCCAATGCGGCGGCCGCGGCTGGAAGCGGCATTGGTCCCCGGTCAAATCGCCGCCGGCCAAATCGCTGGTCAAATCAAAGACGCCCTGCGGCTGGTGCAGCAGCAGGGCGAAATCGCCGCCAATCAGCCAGGGAATCTCGACCCGCGCGCCTTCATGCGCCAGCTCCGGGCCGAACTCACCGTGGCGCATCTCATAGACCGCGCCGCGGCGGTCAAGCGGCTCCGCCGCCCAATTGTGCGCGCCGCCGCTGTTGGCCGCGGCCGCGCGGCGGCCGGCGGCGCGGGCGGCTTCGTGCTCCGCGCCCGCCGCTCCGAA
This sequence comes from Acidobacteriota bacterium, assembly GCA_021827785.1. Lineage (GTDB taxonomy): Bacteria > Acidobacteriota > Terriglobia > Terriglobales > SCQP01 > JAKAUF01. The sequence goes on from JAKAUF010000045.1 coordinate 4,997, forward strand.
CTGATGCCCGCCCTCGCCCAGCCCGAACACCGGTCCGGGGCCCAAGGGAAAACGGAAGCCGCCGCCGGCGGGGTCGAACTCCAGCCGCAGCGGCGGCGCCTGCGGATCGGGGGATTGGACCACCACCGACGTTTCCGCGCGGTCCTTGCCGTCCGCCCCGTCCCGGTGCACGCCCGGCTCGATGGCGATCCGCCAACCGGCGCGCGCGATCCTGCCACGCGTTTCTCCGCGGCCGCCGGCCGGCAACTGCCGGTAGGGCGGCAGCAGCGAGCCGTCCTGCACAATCGCCGGCGGCGCGCCGTCGCTCTTCCCGCCGCCGGCGAACGCCACGGTGATGCGCAGCGTGCGGCGGCTGATGGGCGTGAACCAAAATCGCGCGCCGGAGGCATGCGCCGCCGGTACTTCGGCGCCCGCGGCCCCGGCGCCAGGCCCGCCGCAAACGAGATCGCCGCCGGCCGCCGCAACGTTCGCCGCGTTCGCCGCCCCAGCCGTTTCCGCCAGCAGCGGCGCCGCCGCCGTCCCGCCCAGCCACAGCGCCGTAAACTGCCCTGCCCGCCGCAGCGCCTCCCGCCGCGACAGCGCTCCTTGGCGGGCGGCGGGCGGCGAGCCGGTGAAATCCCCAGGCGCGATGCCGGCGGACGCCGCCGGCACGAAGCCGGCGGACGCCGTCGGCACGACGCCGGCGCTCCCCGGCCGCGCGGCAGTGGGCGGCGGTTCGCCGGCGGGCGTCGGCGCGGCATCGGCCGTTGCCGCGGCGGCGCCGTGTGGGGCGTTCAATGCTCCATGCGGCGGGCTGCCCACCGCGTCTCCGCCCCTGCGATCCTCCGCAACGCGGCGCCCGCGCTCACGCTGCCCCCGTGTCTGGTCCATGGCGGCGAGTATAGGCCCGCCGTGAGGAAATTGCATGCGTTTTCGCATTCCTATTGACATCCCATGCTAGGCGGAGTATTCCCAAAGCCTATGGCTAAATTTCCCGCCGGCTCTCCCGCTGACTCGGCACCTGACTCCGCCCCCGACTCCGCCTTGGCCGGCGGCTGGTCCCGCCGCGACCTGCTGCGCACCGCCGGTTTGACCGGCGCCGCGGTGCTCACCGGCTCCGCCGCCGCGCAGGCCGCGCCCCCGCAGCATCGCGCGAAGAAGATGCAAGCCGCCGCGCCCTGGAACGAGCCCTGGAAAAAGCCCTCGCGGGAGTTGCTGGCCGATCTGGAGCGCCACCTGGCCCGCATCCGCTCCGGCGACATGGAGATCGCCTTCGACATGCGCTATGGCGCGCTGCACTCCATCACCCGCGCCGGCGACGCCCTGCGGACCAACTACATCGGCAACGGCGTCAACACGCCCGGCGTCAACCCCGGCGATTCCCGCTGGACCGGCGACGTGGTCACCACCGTCTGGCATCTGCTGAAGCAATGGAACAGCTACCAATACCGGCCCGGCCAGTATTGGGGTCCCAGCGGTTATTGGCGCTCCGAGGTCACCGGCCAGTCCCAGGACATCCGCCGCGTGCGCTTCCACGACCAGCAGCTGGAGGTGGCCTACGAGGGCAAGGCGCGGCGCGACGGCGGCCTGCGCAGCAGCCACATCACCGTGCGCTTCGCCGCCGCGCCGGGCGGCGGGCTGCTGTGGACCCTCGCCATCACCAACATCACCAGCCAGGTGCTGGAAGTCGGCGAGCTGGGATTGCCGCTGATGGTCAATGACGACTACGCCGAGCTGTACGTGGACCCCGGCACCGGCGAGGTGCGCGACGACCTGCGGCGGACGCCGGTGATGCAGAAGCTGATCCACGAGCAGAAGGTGCTCACGCATCCCTTTATCGGCGGCCATTCCTCCTATGTCCTCATTCAGCGGCCGCTGGGCGACGCGCCGTTCCTGCTGCTGCACACCGTCGGCGACACCCCGCTGGAATGCAGCTACCAGCGCAACGGCGACTTCACCCGCCAGGTCGCCGGCTGGCGCGGCCCGGAAATCTTGGCGCTCTATTCCCGCGCCATCCGCGACCAGCGCCATTGGCAGCACAATCCGTGGTTCAACGGCCACCGCTCGCTGCTGCTCCAGCCCGGCGAAACGCGCCAGTTCCAGATGCGCTTCGTCTTCGTGGACGGCTATGACGCCATGCGCGCGGAGCTGGCCAACGCCGGCCTGCTGGCCATCCGCATCGTCCCCGCCATGGTGCTGCCCGAGGGGCAGGAGGCGCATGTCGAGATCCAGTCCCACGAACCGATCACCCGCATCGAAAAACTTTCCGACAACATCCGCGTGCGCAAAAACGTCCGCCGCGGCGACCAGACCCTGCTGACGCTGGATTTCCGCTATCGCGGCCAGAAGACCATGCGGCTGCATTACGGCCAGGGCCGCTGGACCACGCTGGCGTTTTATTCCATCGAAAATCTCGCCGGCCTGATCAAGGCGCGCGGCAAGTTCAACGTCGACCGCCAGTTCTACAAGAACCGCAGCGATCCCTTCCATCGCTATCACGGCTTCCTGCCCTTCGATTACCGCATCGGCAGCCGCTACACGGATTCAGTGGACGTCTGGTCGGTGGGCTGCAGCGATGAAGCCGGCTTTTCCGCGCCACTGGCGCTGGCGCAGAAGAACATGTTCTACCCCGCGCGGCGGGAGATCGCGGCGCTGGAGGCCTACGTCTCCGACTGCCTGTTCAAATACATCCAAAACCCCAAGACCTACTCCGTGCGCGCCTCGCTCTATTGGAAAATCCGCACCCCGTCCAGCGACTGGGGCGACTGGAGCGAGCAGCGTTCGGAGGCCACCTTCCGCACCTACAACTACGTCCACCCGGCCAACATCTACTACTCGCTCTATCGCATCGGCAAGCTCTACGGCCTGCTGAAGCAGCGGCCGGCGATGGAGTACTTGCACATGTCCTACCGCACCTGCATGAAGTGGTTCACCACCGGGCCGTACCGCCATGTGGGGCTGATGGAAGGGTCGAACGCGATCCACATCCTCCAGGCGCTCGCGGAGGAGGGGCTGAGGGAGGAATACGCCAACCTGCGGGCGCAGATGGCGGCCTGCGACCAAACCTTCGTTCGCCTGCCCTACCCCTACGGCTCGGAGCTGCTGATTGACCAGACGGCGCATGAGCAGGTTTATTTCTTCACCCGCTTCTTCGGCGACAAGGCCAAGAACCGCAAGACCGTGCAGGTGATGAAGGCGCTGCGCGGCGGCGACCAGCCGGTGTGGTTCCGCTATGGCAACGACCGCCGCGGCGACATCGCCTGCTGGTACTCCGAGGCGCTGGTCGGCATGTCGCTGATGCAGGCCTTCGAGGACAGCGGCGACCGCGAGGCGCTGCTGAAGGGCTATGCCGGGCTGCAAAGCGTGATGGCCAATGAGACGGCCGATGGCATGGGCTTCAATTATTTCCTCTGCACGCCGGGCATCTACGACCACCATCCGCCGCGCACCTATGAGAACGGCCCGGGGTTGTGGGGCTATATGCAGGGCGCGGCGGCGTACGTGCTCCAGGACCCGGCCTTCGGCTGGGTCGGCTATGGCTGCCAGGTGAAGGAACTCGCCGCCGGCGGAAAGGCGGGAGCGGCGCCGGGCCTGGAGATCCGGCCCAGCGACGGGCTGCGCAAGCGGGTGTTCTTCGCCGACACCAAGGTGCATATCCGCGCCCATAGCGGCGAGATCCACCGCGTCACGCGGCTGGCCGGCGGCAAATCCCCCGGCGCGCTGGAGCTGCGCATGGGCGACAGCACCGGCCTGGTGCAAACGGTGCTGATCGAGTTCACCGGCCTGGCCGCCGGCGCCTATCGCCTGCGCGCCCCGGGGCAGAACCGCCGGCTGCAAGCGCCGCAGGGCAAGCTGCGCTGCGAGCTGCCGCTGGCCGCCGCCCGCCGCTTCCGGCTGTCGGCGGTCTGAGCGTTGATGGGCAGGGCGGGGGCCCGCGCCTGTCAACGGGGATTTAGCGGTGAAAACACGCGGCTGGGCCGCGGCGGCCCGGTTCCGCTAACGCCCTGCCTGGGAGCGGGCGGGGCAGGTGGCGAGATGGTCATTCACCATGCCGACCGCCTGCATGTAGGCGTAGCAGATGGTCGGGCCGACGAAGCGGAAGCCGCGGCGGCGCAGCTCGCGGCTGAGGGCTTGGGATTCGGCGGTTTCGGCGGGCACGTCGGCCATGCGGCGCGGCGCCGGGCGGCGGCCTCGCGGGGCGAAGCTCCACAGCCAGCGGTCGAAGCTGCCGTGCTCGGCTTGCAGCGCCAAAAACGCCTGAGCATTGCCGATGGCGGCGGCGATCTTGAGGCGGTTGCGAATGATGCCCGCATCGCCCAGCAGGCGGGCGGCGTCGCGGGCGGTGAAGCGGGCCACGCGGGCGGGATCGAAGCCGGCGAAGGCGGCGCGGTAGTGTTCCCGCCGGGCCAGGATGGTGGCCCAGCTCAAGCCGGCTTGCGCGCCTTCCAGGATCAGAAACTCGAACAGCCGGTGGTCGTCGTGCTGCGGTACGCCCCACTCCTCATCGTGATAGCGGACCATGGCGTCACCCGGTTCGCCCGCCGCCCACGCACAGCGCGCGCCGATGGTTCCCATCAAATCACCTCCAGCGAGGCGGTGATGACGTCCCAAACGGTTTCCAGATCCGCTGCCGAGATCGAGTAGGGCGGCAGCACGTACACGATGGGGCCGAGCGGGCGGAGGATGACGCCGTGGTCGAGGTAGAACTTTTGCAGCTGCAACCCCAGGCTGGAGAGATAGCCTTCCTCGATGATTTCGGCGTCGTCTTCGGGGCTTTCGCCGCGGGCGCCGCGCAGCTCCAGCGCCGCCACCGTGCCGATCTGCCGCGCGTCGGCGATTTTGCCCGCGGTTTTGGCGTCGCTGGTCAGCCGGGCCAGCCGGGCCGCGTGCTGCCGGCCGATGCGGCGGATGCGTTCCCAGGTCTCCGGCTCCTCGAACAGCGCCAGGCTGGCGAGGGCGGCGGCGCAACCCACGGGGTTGGCGGTGTAGGAATGGCCGTGGAACAGCGTCTTGCGCCGGTCGGTGGAGTAGAAGGCTTGGTAGATTTCCTCGCGGCAGGCGGTGACGGCCAGGGGCAAAAAGCCGCCGGTCAGGCCCTTGGACAGGCAAAGGATGTCCGGCGTCACCTCCGCCTGCTGGCAGGCGAACATCGTGCCGGTGCGGCCGAAGCCGGTCAGCACCTCATCGGCGATCAGCAGCACGCCATATTGGTCGCAGAGGCGGCGGGCGCCGGCCAAAAATTCGCGGGGATGGACGATCATGCCCCCGGCGCCTTGCAGCAGCGGCTCCAGGATCACCGCCGCGGTCTGTTCCCCCTCCGCGCGCAGCAGCTGCTCCAGGCGGTCCAGGCATTCGATGTGGCAGGTTTCCCGCCGCCGGCCCACCGGGCAGCGATGGCAATAGGCGGCGTGGGCGCGGGATACGGGAAACAGCAGCGGCGCGAAGGCCGCGGTGAAGGGCGAGGGCGCGCCGACGGCCATGGCGGCGGCGGTGTCGCCATGGTAGGCGTACTCCAGCGCGATGAAGCCGCGGCGCCGCGGCTCGCCTTGATTGCGCCAGTATTGCAGCGCCATCTTCAGCGCCACCTCGACCGCGGTCGAGCCGTCGTCGGAGTAGAAAATGCGGCTCAGGCCGGCGGGCAAAATTGCCGCCAGCTTTTCCGCCAGCTCCGCCGCGGGGCGATGGGTAAAGCCGGCGAAGATCACCTGCTCCAACTCCGCC
>JAKAUF010000031.1 GCA_021827785.1 Acidobacteriota bacterium
GGCCGCCATTTTTTGCAGCCGCCCGAAGGCGGGCAGCGGCGGCGCCGCCGCCAGCGTATTTGCCAGGCGAAAGGGCTGCGTCGGCCGCGGAAACAGCAGCACGGCCAATCCCAGCCGCGCTTGCTCCGCCGCCAACCGCGCCTGCCGCTCCGCCTGCCGCGCCGTCTGCAACTGGAGCTCCGCCTTGATCACGTCCGCCCGCGCCACCTCGCCGCCCTGTTGCAGTTCCTGGCTCAACTGGTGGAACCGCGCGGCGGCGGCCACGCCTTGGCGCGCCGCCCGCGCCCGCGCCTCGGCGGAGAGCACCCCGTAATACGCCGCCGTCACCGTCAACCGCAGCCCGCGCCGCGCCACTTCCAGTTGGTCCCGCGCCACCACCGCGGCGAAGCCGGCGCGGCTGATCCCCGGCCACAGCCCGCCGCCCAGCAAGTTCTCGTGCACCCAGCCTTGGCTGATGTACTCATGCACCCAGTTGTTGGCGATGAAGCGCGGCACCGGCACGCCCGTCCCGCCCTGGGTGTAGAGGTATCCGTTGTTGAAGTTCACCGACGGCAGCAGCGCCGCGCGCGCGATGGTCTGGCTGTCCTTGGCCGCGCCAGCCTGCTCCACCGCCATCTGAAATTGCGGGCTGTTAGCCTGCGCCAGCCGCAGCGCCTGCGCCAAGCTGATCAGCGGCCCGGCGCCCTGGCTCGCCGGCGCCATCCGCGGCATCCGCACCGCCGGCGCCGCCGGCAACGGCGTCTTGGCCTGGGCCCGCGTCACGCGTTTCCCTGGGCCCTGCGCCCACCCCGCCGCCACCGTCACCGCCGCTATCGCGCCGACGCCCAAAACTTGCCGTCCAAAATGGGAGCGCCGCCGCAAGGCCTGAATTGTAGGGGTCAAGGTCAAGATACGGGCATCCGACGGCGACACCCTCTTATTGTGCGCCCTGCGCCTGAATCCAAACTGAAGATGCAACCTAACCCATTACACTTCTAGCCGCTGCTCGGCCACGCTCGGCTGCCTTCCCCCACCGGCGGCCAACGGCAAGCGTACGCTGACGCACGTCCCCTGCCCCGGCTGGCTGGCGACGGAGATGGCGCCGCGATACGCCTCGACGATCGCCTTGCAGATCGCCAGCCCCAAACCGAAGCCCCCGGTCTCGCGGGAGCGCGAGCTGTCCCCGCGGTGGAACCGCTCGAACAGCCGCGGCAGCTCCTCGGCGCTGATCCCGCTGCCGTTGTCCTGCACCTCCACCACCGCATCCCCGCCGTCGCGCCGGCACCGAATCGCCACCCATCCGCCCGCGGGAGTGTGGCGGATCGCGTTCTCCAGCAGATTGGTCCACACCAGCTCCAGCTCCTCGCCGTCGGCGGCGACCGCCAGTTCGCCCTCCGCGCCGGCGGCGCCATCCTCCAGCCGCAGCGTCACCGCCCGCGCCCGCGCCAGCGGCAGCAGTCGTCCGCGCGCCGCTTCGCAGGTGGCCGGCACCGGGACCGGCGCCTCCGCCGGCGCCCCGCTGTCGGCATATTGTTCCGCCCGCGCCAGTTGCAGCATCCGCGCCAGCAGCGCCTCCAGCCGTTCCACGTCTTCCAGCGCCGCCTCCGCGCTCTCCTGGTATTCCTGCGCCTGCCGCGGCTTTTGCAGCAGCGTCTGCAACGACGATTTCAGGATCGCCACCGGCGTCTTCAGTTCATGGGCGGCATCGGCCAAAAACTCATGCTGGCGGCGGAAGGCCGCTTGCAGCCCGGCCAGCATTCGCTCCAACGCGCTGGCCAACGGCGCCAGCTCGGCGGTCGTCCGCGCCGGATCCGGCGCCTCGAATGCCCAGTTGTGCACGGAAATCTGCTCCGCTTGGCTGGCCAGCTGCCGCAAGGGGCGCAGCCCGCGGCGGATCGCCCAGGCGGCGAACGCCCAGGCCAGCAGCAGCAGCACCAGGCTGGAACCGGCGATGGCGATGGCCAAGGCGGTGACCCGCTGTTGCAGGTCCAGGGTCGGCGAGGCGTAATACACCGTCAGCTGCGGCAGCGGCGCGCGCAAGCCCTCCTCGGTGTCCAGCACCGGCAGGTCGCGCAGCAGCAGGCCTCGGTAGGGCACGCCGCCGATGCGGAAGTCGGCGTAACCGCCGGCGTTCGTTACCGCCACCGGCGGGGCCGGCGTCGAGGACGCGACGCGGATCAGCCCCGTCCGGCCCGGAATCCGCTCCCAAATCTCGTACCGGTCGGGATGCCGCCGGTCGGCCGATGGCGGCACCAGCGCCGGATCGAAGATCACCCCCGGCCCGCTCTCGTTGTACCGCACCGACGCCGCCACCGTCGCCGCCCGTCCCCGCAGCGCCGTGTCGAAGGCCGTCAGCAGCTGCCGCCGCGTGAACCATTCGCCCGCCGCCAGCAGCCCCGCCGCCATCAGCAACTGCGACAGAATCACGGCGATGATCAGCCGCCGTACCAGCGACGTCCCGCGCATCTCCTAGCCTCCCCCGCCGCTCCCCGCCGCGGCGTCGCTTTCGTCGCGCAGCGCGTAGCCCTGGCCGCGCGAGGTATGGATTAGCTTGATCTCGCTGCCGGCGTCAATCTTCCGCCGCAGCCCGGAGATGTACACCTCGATCACGTTGCTGAACTTCTCCCAGTTGTAGTCGTAGAGGTGCTCCAGCAGCTCCTCTTTCGACACCACCGCCCGCGGCCGGTGCGCCAGGTATTCCAGCACCCGGTACTCCATCGGCGTCAGGTGGGCCACCCGCCCGCCGCGCCGCACCGTGCGCTCCACCGTGTTGATCTCCAAATCCGCCACCCGCAGCGACGGCGCCGGCCGCCCCTTGCCCCTGCGGATCAGCGCCTTGGCCCGCGCCAACAGTTCGCCCAAGTCGAAGGGCTTGGCCACGTAATCGTCGGCCCCCGCATTGAGCAGCGAGACCACCGTCGCCTTTTCGTCCCGCGCCGTCAGGATCAGCACCGGCAGCCGGCTGCCCTCGCTGCGCCACCGCCGCACCAGATCCTGCCCGCTCAGCTTGGGCAGCATCAGGTCCACGATCGCCAAGTCATATTCATTCGTGGAGGCCAAAAACGCCCCCTGCTCGCCGTCGTTGGCGATGTCCACCGCATAGCCGGCGTTTTCCCGCAGGCCGTGGGCCACGTTCTCCGCCAGGCGCCGTTCGTCTTCAATCACCAGTACCCGCATCGCCTCCGCTCCGCCCTACTTTCGCCCCCCCGCCTTGTCCCCCGCCTGGCGTCCTCCGGCCAGCACCGCCCGCAGCGCCGCGCCGGTGTGGCTGGCGGCGTGGCCCGCCACCTGCTCCGGCGTCCCCGCGGCGACCACGCGGCCGCCCTCCTCGCCGCCCTCCGGCCCCAGGTCCACGATCCAATCGGCGCTTTTGATCACGTCTAAATTATGTTCGATCACCAGCACGGTGTTGCCCAATGCCACCAATTTGCCCAGCGCCTCCAGCAGCCGCCGCACGTCGTCGAAATGCAGGCCGGTCGTGGGTTCTTCCAATAGATACAGCGTCCGCCCCGTCTGCCGCCGGCTCAGCTCCTTGGCCAGCTTGATGCGCTGCGCCTCGCCTCCGGACAGCGTCGTCGCCGACTGCCCCAAATGCACGTAGCCCAGCCCGATCTCCGCCAGCGTCTCCAGCGTCCGCAACACCCGCGGCACCTGCGCGAACAGCGCCAGCGCCTCGCTCACCGGCGATTCCAGCACGTCGGCGATGGAGGCGCCGTGAAACCGCGGCTCCAGCGTCTCCCGGTTGTACCGCCGCCCGCCGCAGACCTCGCAGCGCACGTAGACGTCGGGCAGAAAGTTCATCTCGATCCGCCGCTGCCCCTCGCCCCGGCAGGCTTCGCAGCGCCCGCCCGCGACGTTGAAGCTGAACCGCCCGGGCCCATAGCCCCGCTCCCGCGACACCGGCAGCTGCGCGAACAGCTCCCGGATCGGCCCCAGCGCTCCGGTATAGGTGGCGGGGTTGGAGCGCGGCGTGCGGCCGATCGCCGCTTGGTCAATCCGGATCACCTTGTCCAGCGCCTCGGCGCCGCGCAGCCCGCCGAACTGGCCCGCCGCCGCCCCGCCCTGCGTGCCGTACAGCCGGTGCATCATCGCCGGGTACAGAATCTCGTTCATCAGCGTGCTCTTGCCGGCGCCGGAAACGCCGGTCAGCACCGTCATCACGCCCAGCGGGATGCTCACGTCGTCGCCACGCAGGTTGTGCGCCCGCGGCGCCAGGATCACCAGTTCCCCGCTCCCTTTCCGCCGCTCGGCGGGCACCGCGATCCGCTGCGCGCCGGTCAAATATTGCCCCGTCAGCGACGCCGGATTGGCCGCGATCTCCGCCGGCGTGCCCTCCGCCACCAGCTCCCCGCCGTGCCGTCCCGCCCCCGGGCCCAAGTCCAAAACGTGGTCGGCGCGGGCGATGGTGGCCTCGTCGTGTTCCACCACCAGCACCGTGTTCCCCAAATCCCGCAGCCGCTCCAGCGTCGCCAGCAGCCGGTCGTTGTCGCGCGGGTGCAGGCCGATCGAAGGCTCGTCCAGCACGTACAGCACGCCTCGCAGTTCACTGCCGATCTGCCCCGCCAAGCGAATGCGCTGCGCTTCCCCGCCGGAGAGCGTGGCCGCCGCCCGGTCCAGGCTCAAATAGCCCAGCCCGACATTCAGCAGAAATTGCAGCCGCTGCCGCACCTCGCCCAGCACCCGCCCGGCGATGTCCAGCTCCCGGCCGCTCAGCTCCAATTGCTGGCTGCGCCGGCTGGCCGCCGCGACCGACAGCGCGGCGAACTCCGCGATCGAAAGTCCCCCCACCCGCACCGCCAAGCTCTCCGGCCGCAGCCGTTGCCCGCGGCAGGCGGGACAAGGCGCCGGCGAGGTGTATTCCAAAAGATATTCCCGGTAGCCCTCGTTCCCCACCTCTTCCAGCCGCTCCCGCAGCAGCGCCAGCACGCCGGGAAATTTCCCCTCGCCGTCCAGCAGTTGGCGCTGCGCGCCGCGCGGCAACTGCGCGAATGGACGCTCCAGCTCGATGCCCTTCCGCCGGGCGTAGGCTTGCACCGCGTGGCGCAGCTCCGGCCACTGCGAGCCCGGCCCCAGCCCCCCGGCCAGCAGCGGCTTGGACCAATCCACGATCACCTTGGCGGGATCGAAGTCATAGCGGCTGCCCAGCCCGTGGCAGGTCTCGCAGGCGCCATAGCGGCTGTTGAAGGAAAACGACCGCGGCTCCAGCTTCGCCACGCTGATGCCGCATTCCGCGCAGGCCAGCTTTTCGGAAAACAGCCGCTCCTCCCCCGCCGCCTCGCCCGAGGCCACCACGACCAAGCCGTCCGCCAACCGCATCGCCGTGGCGATCGAGGCCGCCAACCGCGTCTCGATTCCCGCCCGCAGCGCCAGCCGGTCCACCACCGCCTCGATGGTGTGCGCCCGCCGCTTGTCCAGCCGGATTTCCCCGCCGCCCTCGCCCGCCGCCTCCATTTCTTCGTCCAGCCGCCGGATTTGTCCATCAATCCGCACCCGCGGCATCCCTTGCCGCACCAGCGCCGCCAGTTCCTTCCGGTACTCGCCCTTCCGCCCGCGCGCGATCGGCGCCAGAATCGTCGCCCGCTCCCGGCCGCTGCTCATCACCGCTTGCACGATCTGCTCGACGGATTGCCGGCTGATCGCCCGCCCGCATTGCGGGCAATGCGGCGTCCCGATCGCCGACCATAGCAGCCGCAGATAGTCGTAGATCTCGGTGATGGTGCCGACCGTGGAGCGCGGCGAGCGGCTGGTGGTCTTCTGCTCGATGGCGATGGCCGGGCTCAGGCCGTCAATCGCGTCCACGTCCGGACGCTCCATCTGGTCCAGAAATTGGCGCGCGTAGGCGGACAACGTCTCCACGTAGCGCCGCTGTCCTTCCGCGTAGATGGTGTCGAAGGCCAGGCTGCTCTTGCCCGACCCACTCAGGCCGGTGATCACCGTCAGCCGCCCGCGCGGAATGCGGGTGGAAATGTTTTTCAGATTGTGCTGCCGGGCGCCGCGGATGGTGATCTGCTCAACCGCCACAAATCAATGATAGCCGCCGCCGCCGCTGGCCGGCCCCGCGCGCCTCGCGCCGTGCCGCGGCCGGCCGAGTAGGCCGGACGTTTTCACACCGCCGCTTTGCCTTCCGCCGGGCAAAGGTGTATTCCTAGGGTTTCGGGCATTGCCGGAGCGGCGGCACGCGAGATTTCCCGTAACCCTGTCCTAGCCGGCTCCGTCCAACCGATCTTGGCGCTCGGGTACTCCCGTGGCGCCCATCCCCAAGGAGTCCACGCCGCGTGCTGGAAGTTCAACACCTCAGCAAGTCCTACGGCCCGTTCCCGGCGGTCAGCGACCTCAACTTCAACGCCCAAAAAGGCGAGATCCTCGGCTTCCTCGGCCCCAACGGGGCGGGCAAAACCACCACCATGCGCATGATCACCGGCTACCTGCCGCCCAGCGAGGGCCGGGTGACGGTGGATGGCATCGTGCTGCAAGACCAGCCGCTGGAGGCCAAGCGCCGCACCGGCTATTTGCCCGAGCTCCCGCCGGTGTATCCCGAGCTGACGGTGGAGGATTACCTCCGCTTCGTCGCCCGCCTCAAGCGCATCCCCGCGCGTGAACAGGCCGCCAAAATTGACCGCGCTTGCCAGCGCTGCGCCCTCACCGACGTCCGCCACCGCATCATCGGCCGCCTGTCGAAGGGGTATCGCCAGCGCGTCGGCATCGCCCAGGCCATCCTTTCCGAGCCCCCGCTGCTCATCCTCGATGAGCCCACCGCCGGCCTCGATCCGCGCCAGATCATCGAAACCCGCGAGCTGATCCGCGGCCTGGCCGGCGAGCACACCGTCATCCTCAGCACCCATATTCTGTCCGAGGCCGCCAGCACCTGCGACCGCGTGCTCATCATTCGCCGCGGCCGCCTGGTCGCCGCCGACACGCCGGCCAATTTGACCCACCGGCTGAAGAAAACCGATACGCTGCTGCTGGAAATTCGCGGCCCGGCCGAAGCGGCCCGCGCCGCCTTGGCCGCCGTTCCCGGCGTCGCCCGCGTGGAGCTGGCCCCCGCCCTGCCCGGCGCCGCCGACGACGCCCCCGCCCGCCTGACCGTCGAAAGCCAGGGCGGCGATATCCGTGAGGCCCTGGCCCGCGCCGTCATTTCCGCCGGCTGGGGCTTGTTGGAGTTGAAACCCGTCGAGGTCAGCCTGGAGGAAATCTTCCTCTCGCTGACCGATGAACCCGCGGCGGCCGAGCCGGCCGAAGCCGCTGCCGCGGCGCAGTAGCGCCACCGGACTTTTTCTGCGGGACGCGGCGCCCGGCGCCGCCGCCCCGCGATGGGAGAACGCACATGAGCGGCCTGTGGGCCATGATTCGCAAGGAATGGAAGATCTACTTCGTCACCCCGGCGGCCTACGTCGTGCTGGCGCTGTTTGCCTTGATCTCCGGCTTCTTCTTCTACAGCATGCTCGCCGTCTACGTCATGCAAAGCCTCAGCGGCGGCGAGTTCGGCGGCGGCGCCCTGAACGTCAACACCCAGTTGATTCAGCCGCTGTTCTTCGACCTCGGCATCACCCTGCTCTTCCTGCTGCCCATGCTCACCATGCGCCTCTACGCCGAGGAGTTTCGCAGTGGCACGATGGAGCTGCTCAAGACCTCCCCGATTCATCGCATGCAGGTGGTGCTGGGCAAGTTCTTCGCCGCCTTCGGCATCGTCCTCCTGCTGCTGCTGATCGCCTTCGCCTACCTGACCGTCGTCCTGCATTACGGCAAGCCCGACCTGTCGGCGCTGGCGGTGGCGTTTTTAGGCCTGGCCTTGATGGCCGCCGCCTTCCTGGCGCTCGGCATTTTGATTTCCAGCTTCACCCGTAATCAGATCGTCGCCGGCGTCGTCACCTTCAGCCTGTTTCTGCTGTTGTGGGTCGCCGGCTGGACCACCGCCTATTCCAGCGGCACGATTGCCGGCTTTTTTTCCTATCTTTCCATCACCACCCATTTTCAAAACTTCACCCTGGGCTTGATTGACCTGAAGGATTTGGTCTACTTCCTCAGCCTCATCGTCGGCGGCCTGTTCCTGACCGCGCGCCGCATGGAGCTGGCGGAATAAGCCGGGATCTCGCGCACCATGGCTAATCTCGAATCCCCTCCCACCTTGCCGACCGAAACCCCCGGCGCTGGCGCCGCGACGCCGCCCGGCGGCTGGCGCCGGCGCGCCGCCGTTCGCGGCACCTTGTTCGCCTACATCGCCATCGCCGTCGCCGTGCTGGTCGTCGTCAACATCGTCGTGGACCGCCATGACCATACCTGGGATTTGACCAAGGGCCACGTCTACAGCCTCAGCCCGGAATCGGTGAAGGTCGTCAAGGATTTGCGCCATCCCCTCCGCCTGATCTACTTCGATCACTCCGTCAATTTCTCCCACGCCAAGCAGTTTCTCGCCCGCTACGCCCGCCAATCCAACCGCGTGCACTTGCAGTTCGTGGACCCGGACCGGCATCCCGACTTGGCGCGGAAATACAAGATCCAGGACTACGGCACCACCGTCGTGGCCTACGGCGGCCGCACCCAGTTGGTGACCACGCTCAGCGAACAGGCCATCACCAACGCCATCGTCCGCGCGCTGAAAGGCGGCCGCAAAACCGTCTACTTCGTGCTCGGCGAGGGCGAGCGCAGCCCCGACGCCACCGGCCGCACCGGCTACAGCGCGCTGAAGGCGGCGATGGTCGCCGAAAACTTCACCGTCAAAACCCTGATCCTCGCCCAGCACCCGCAAATCCCCGCCGATTGCTCCGTGCTGGTCGTCGCCGGCCCGACGCATGCGATGGTCAAGCCCGAGGTCCAGTCCATCGCCGGCTATCTCAACCGCGGCGGCCGCGTGCTCTTCCTGGTGAATATTGAAACCGGCGGCCCGCTGGTCCAGTACCTGACCCAGCAGCTCAACGTCGCCCTCAAGCCCGACGTCGTGGCGGATTTGAGCGGCGTCGGCCGGCTGTTTGGCGCCAGCAAATTGATGCCCATCGTCGCCACCTACGATCCCCAGCCCATCACCAGCCAAATGACCAACGTGGCGACCATCTTCCCCTTCGCCCGCACCGTCGAGGTCGGCCATTCCACCACCTCCAAGGCCACCGTCAAGCCGCTGCTGGAAACCACGCCGCAGAGCTTCGCCGCCACCGCCATCGCCAACGGCACCATCCGCGTCGATCCCGCCACCGACCAGCACGGCCCGCTGACGCTGGGCGTGGCCGGCACCTTGCCGCCGCCCCCCGGCGCCAAAAACCCGCGATCCGGCGGCCGCTTCGTCGTCTACGGCAGCCCCGATATCGCCGCCAACGCCTTCATCGGCTTCGGTGGCAACAAGGATCTGGTCCTCAATACCTTCAACTGGCTTTCGGCACAAACCGCGTTCATCAGCATCCGCCCGCACCGCGCCAAGAACACGCCGATCAATTTGAACCAGCAGCAGATGCACCTCATCTTCTGGCTGGTCTTGCTGGCTCTGCCCCTGTTCCTGGTGCTCTGCGGCGTCGCGGTCTGGTGGCGGCGGCGGAGGGCCTAGGAGATCGGCATGAAGAATCCGTGGCGTCTCGTCATCGCGGTGGCGGTGCTGGCGGGCCTCGGCCTGTATCTGCGCTTCGGCGGCAAAAAGGCCGGCTCCGCCACAACCCCCGCGCTGGTCACGTTTAAGAATAAGCAGGTGGTCCGCATCGCCGTGGACCGCCCCGGCCAGCCGCAGGTCATCCTCGACCGCGCCAGCGGCAACGGGCGCGGCAAATGGCGCATGGATCAGCCCTATGCCGCCGCCGCCGATAGCGGCGCCGTCGCCACCTTGCTGACCACCGCCAGCACCATTCTGCCCGCCGAAAAGCTGGGTGCGGTCAAAGACCTTCAGCCTTTCGGCTTGAACCATCCCGCCCGCGTCTCCCTCACCCTCGCCAGCGGCACGAAATATACCTTCTTGCTCGGCGGCAAAAGCCCCACCAGCGAGAACGTCTACCTCAAGCTCGCTTCCTCTCCCCAGATCTATACCGTTCCCAGCTACGTCAAGACCGACCTGGAACAGACCGCCTTCGCCCTCCAGGACAAAAGCCTCCTGAACTTCAGCTCCGACCAGGTCAACCAGGTCACCCTCGACTATCACGGCAAGCATTTCCAGTTCACCCGCAGCCAGGGCAAATGGCCGAAGGCCGAGAAGGCTAACCTGAATGACCTCACCGACGCCTTCGCCAACGCCGAAATGGACGCAATGATTTCGCCCCAAGGCAAGGACCCCGCCAAATACGGCTTGGTCCATCCCCCCGTCACCGTCCAGTTCACTTGGCAGGGAGGCTCGGGAGAAGTCCTGATTGGCAAACTGAAGAGCAAGGCCAGCGGCGACTATTACGCCCGCAGCGGCAATAACCCGGCCATTTACACCCTGAACAATTACCTGTTGGACGACATCAAGAACCTCACCAAGCCGGTGAAAAAACCCGCCATCACCGCCAAGTCCCACGCGGCCAAGGCCCAAGCGAAAGCCAAGCCCAACGGCAAAACCGCCGCCGCGCTCCAGCTGCACCCGGTCAAGCGCTAGCCGCCCAAACGGCTAGTGGCCCCGGCCGCCGTGGCGCCGTCCCGGCCGTCGCGGTCCGCGCTACGACGCCCGCTCCCGAGCGAATCCCGCCGCGCGGCGCCAACGCAGCGCCCAACCTGGGGGCGGGGGCCGCCGGCCCGC
>JAKAUF010000446.1 GCA_021827785.1 Acidobacteriota bacterium
GTTGGGGGTGTTGGTCATCTTCATGGGCTTGTTCTCTCCCCTGTTCCTGCGTAAAGTCCAGGCCAGCGTCGCCGCTGATCTGGCCCCCTATGCCGGCGCCCACCCCTTCGGCCTGCAAACCAACGCGGCGCCGGTCCCCCGGCCAGCCGTTCCCTTTTCCAAACCTCGGCAGGTGGCGAATCTCCTGCCGCAGCCCTCCCCCCGCCGCGCCGTCACCCAGGCGGTAGCGAACCCTAGCCATCGGGCAGCGGGCCCGGCGCCGAAACCTGGCGAGCTAGCCGCCGTGGCCGTTGGAGACCGCCGATGACCTCCGCCGCCGCTCCACTGGTCCCCGCCGTTTATTACCTCCGCATCCTTCCGGAGATCGTCCTCACCGTCTTTGGCGCCATCATCATGCTGATCGAGGGCCCCGCGCGCCATGTCGGCCGCGGTCGCACCACGCGCTGGGTCGCCCTCATCGGCGCCCTCGCCGCCTTCGCCGCCGTCTGGATCCAAAGCCGGCATCCCGGCTACGCCTTCGGCCACCTGTTCCGCGTGGACGGCTTCACCGTCTTTTTCGGCTTCCTGCTCACCGCCGTCGCCACCGTCATCATCCTGATGGCCATGGATTACCTGCCGCAGCAGCATTTGGACCGGGGCGAGTTCTACGCGCTCATTCTGTTCGGCACCGTGGGCATGGGCTTCATGGCCGGCGCCACGGAACTGATCCTGATGTTCATCGCCCTGGAGATCAGCTCTATCTCCACCTACATCCTGGCCGGCTACCGCCGCCACGCGCCCAAATCCACCGAAGCCTCGCTCAAGTACCTGCTCCTCGGTTCCTTCGCCACCGCCTTCTTCCTCTACGGCATCGCGCTCATCTACGGCGCCACCGGCACCACGCAAATCTCCGCCATCGCCCGGGCTCTGGCCCATCCCGGCGCCGGCGCCGCGGTGCAAACCGGACAGATCGTGCTGCTCGGCGCGGCTCTGATGTTCATCGGCCTGGGCTTCAAGGTTTCGGCGGTCCCCTTCCAAGTGTGGACGCCGGACGTCTATGAGGGCGCCCCGGCGCCGGTGACGGCCTTCATGTCCGCCGCGCCCAAGGCCGCCGCCTTCGCCATCTTCCTGCGCATCTTCACCGTCGCCTTGGCGGCCAACAGCCACGCCTGGTTCTGGCTGCTGTGGGTGGCGGCGCTGCTGTCCATGACCGTGGGCAACGTCGCCGCGCTGCTGCAAAACAATTTCAAGCGCATGCTGGCCTACTCTTCCATCGCCCAGGCCGGCTACATCCTGGTCGCCTTCGCCGCTCTCGGCGCCGACGGCGTCTCCGCGGTCATGTTCTATTTGGCCGCCTACGCCGCCATGAACATCGGCGCCTTCGCCGTGGTCTCCCACTTCGCCCACCGCGATGAGCGCTACGTGGACATTCGCAACTACGCCGGCTTGGGCTTCCGCGCCCCATGGCCGGCGTTCTGCCTTTCCGTCTTCCTGTTCTCCCTGATCGGCGTGCCCCTGACCGGCGGCTTTTTCGGCAAGGTATACATCTTCCGCGCCGCGTTGCATTCCCACCTCGTCGCCCTCACGGTCATCGGCCTCCTGAACAGCGCGCTCGCCGCCTACTACTACCTACGGCCGGTGGTGGCCATGTACATGCGCGAGGCGCCGGTGGTCCCCGCCTTGGCTCCCGGCGCTCCCGCCGGCAACATCGAACCCCCAATCCCGCCCACCGCCATGAGCGGCCCCATCGCCGTCGTCTTGGCCCTCTGCGTGGCCGTGGTCATTTGGCTCGGCGTGTTCCCCGGCAGCGTCCTCGCATACGCCCTCCGCTCCGCCCGCCACCTGCTGCACGGCTAGCACCGCGCCGCCAGTCGCAGCCGGGCTGGGGACCGCGCCCAGCGAATCGCGGCGGTCAGTGCCGGCCCTAGGGGGACGGGGCGACCCCGTCCATCTGCTTCAGCTTCTCCGCCAGCAGTTCTTGCTCCCGCTGATTTTGCGTCAGGGCGATCGCACGCTCAATCTCCGCGCGCGCCGCGGTAATATCCCCCAGCCTCAAAAGCAGGTCGCCGCGCACGCAATGCAGCAGGTGATAACCCGCCGGCACGGAATCCGCCGCGATGGCGTCGAGCGCCTCCAGCCCCGCCGCGGCCCCTTGCGCCATGCCCACGGCCACCGCCCGGTTCAGCGCCACGATCGGAGACGGCGTGGTTCCCAGCAGCGCGTCATACAGCACCACGATCGTCTCCCAATCGGTTTCCTCGGCGCGGAGGACGCGCATGTGACAGGCGGCGATAGCGGCCTGTAGCGCATAGGGCTCGGCGCCGCCGCCGAGGCGCTGGGCTTCCTCCAGCGCGGCTATGCCATGGTGAATCCGCGCTTGGTCCCAGAGCGCGCGGTTCTGGTCCGCCAGCAGCACGGCCTCGCCGTTGCTTCCCCGGCGGGCGGCGGTGCGCGCCCCGTTCAGTTCCATCAGGGCCAGCAACGCGTGCGCTTCCGATTCGCCGGGCAGCAGCCGCACCAGCATGCGCCCCAGCCGCAGCGCCTCCTCACGGAGCGCGGCGCGCATCCATTCCTCGCCCGAGGTCGCGGTATAGCCCTCGTTGAAGATCAGGTAGATCACCGCCAGCACGGACCTCACCCGCCGGCCCAGCTCCTCCCCGCGCGGCGTTTCAAAAGGGACATGCGCCTCGGCCAGCGTCCGCTTGGCGCGAAAGATGCGCTGCCCCATCGTCTTTTCGGGCACCAGAAAGGCGCGGGCGATCTCCGCCGTCGTCAGGCCCCCGATCAAACGCAGCGTCAGCGCGACGCGCGCTTCCACCGCGAGCGCCGGATGGCACGCGATAAAGATCAGCCGCAGCACGTCATCATCAATCACATGATCCAGTGCTTGGTCCATGGCCTCCCCAAGCCGCTGCTGCTGCCGTTGCAGCTCCCGGGCGATTTCTTCGTTCTGCTGGAGCAGCATCCGCCCGCGCCGCAGCCAATCTATGGCGCGCCGCTTGGCCGCCGTCATCAGCCATGCCCCAGGATTGTCCGGGATGCCTTCTTGCGGCCAACGGTCCAGGGCTGTCACTAGCGCGTCCTGGGCGAGTTCCTCGGCGATGCCAACATCGCGCGTGACGCGGGCGATGGCGGCGATCAGCCGCGCCGACTCAGCCCTCCACACCGCCTCGGTCGTCCTGGACACTTCGCTCATGCTCGTCCGACTCTATCCTATCGTCGCTATCGAAACGCGTTACCGATGCGCGTGCGCCGGCGCTGTTGGCGAGTATTCGGTTCCGTCCGACCAGTGGCCAACAGGGATCACGAACTGCGTCAGGTGCTCCAGCGGGTCAACAGCCGCGAAGACGGGAGAACCCGGCAGATTCGCTCCCCAGGGTTGCGGGGTCGGTGTCGGAAAAGAAGAACATGAGGTGCGGGGGCCAGTGTGGGATGACGTCGCCGCCGTACCCTCCCTTCCCCATCATGTAGCACATCGCC
Organism: Acidobacteriota bacterium; assembly: GCA_021827785.1. Classification (GTDB taxonomy): domain Bacteria; phylum Acidobacteriota; class Terriglobia; order Terriglobales; family SCQP01; genus JAKAUF01. The sequence continues at coordinate 3,460 of JAKAUF010000446.1, forward strand.
CCGGGTTCCATTGGCGGCAATTCCTTCTTCCTGATGGCGGCAGCCACGGCTTGGTTCACCTGAGCTGGCGTCCGCCCCGCCAGCGCCAGGTCGGTGATTTTGGTGATGCGCACGAGGTAGGAACGCACCGCCGCGGCATTCAGGCACATGGGCACCCGCACGTTCGGATTCCAGAAATCGGCTTCGGGAGCGGAGGACCATCTGCGCCCCACGATACACACGAAGCCGTTCCTGCTCTTCACCGCCGTCACGAAGCCGCGAGGCCCAAGCACCATCACACCGGCAGCACGCGCAATGGACTTCGGCGCCGCGGTGCGCGCGAGTGCGATCTCCGCGGACTGATCCGCCATCAGGTATCGGCCGATCGGCGCCATCTTCGTGTACTTCGTCGCGGCGACCTGCGCGGGCGCCGGGTTCGCCGCGCCAAACGCGGCAAGCAGGGCGATCATCGCGAAACGCATGGGTGGCTCCTTCGGTTTGGCGTTCGGTTTTCATTTCGCCGGCGTGGCAAGGAACTCCCTCACCTCGACCGGCACGCGGCAGGCGACGGCGGCCTTGCGCGCCCACTCCACCGCGGCATCCATGTCCGCGCACGTCAGCGGCCATAGCCCGCCGATATACTCTTTCGCCTCAAGATACGGCCCATCGCTGACGACCAATTCTCCGCCGGCCCGCCAGCGCACCGATTTCGCCTTGCCCGCCGGTTGCAGTCCGCCGGCGAAATCCCGTACGCCGGCGGCGATCATCTCTCGATTCAGCGCGCTGATGTCGCGCCTCATCGCCTCTGCGTCCACGGGCAATTCGTAATTTTCAGGATGTTGAATCGCAACCGGATATTGCGGCATGTCTGCTCCTTGGAATCGCCTGTCGGGCGATTGTTCCCGCCCAGCCTTCACAGCATCGGTGCAACACGAAGCGAAATTCGCAACCGATCCTCGCGAATTCCGGGTCGCTTCCTTGCGGGCACCCGTGTCGCTTCGCTCGGCCACCTCGTTCCTCAACGGCGGCTCGCAGGCGTCCCGTCGGACCACTCTGGGACGGCGACCAACAAGACCAACACCGGGGGCAGCCCTTGCATCCGTGCGCGGTCTTGTGGAGAGAAAAACCAATACGGGCTGGACAGAACCGGCGCGCCAGGCGCGCCCGCACCCCAGTCTTTCCCGTCCCTGACGCGAGTGTAGAACATCAGATGCGGCATGTTGTGCGCGCCCTCGTCGGTCAGCCAAGAGGATTTCGCCATCATGTAATCCATGGCGCCGCTTTCGAGGCGCGGCAGTTGCTTTTTCCGGTATGCCGCGCGTAGCGCCGCTGGGATCTCCGCCCTGGAACGCCCGGCCATGACCATCCTGGCGCGCAGATCAATGATCGGCACAATGAAATGCGCCGCCTGGGGATTGAGGCAATCGGCAGCCCGCACCCTGGGATTCCAAAACTCCTCCCAATCAAAGGCTGCCAACCACGCCCGCCCCACGAAGCAGACAAAGCCGTTCGTGCCGTGGACCGCTAGCTCATAGCCGTGCGGTCCCAGCACCAGGATCGTCGCGTCGCCGGAGATCGAGGCAGGCGCCGCGCTTCGCGCCAGAGCGATTTCAGCGGTTCGATCCATCAGATATTGCCCGGGTTTGGTCGCCTTGGATGGATTGGGGGACGCCGCCGGAGCGAACCGGGGACCAGGAGGCCGCCCGTGGCTCCGCGGTGGGAGCGGTTGTCTTTCGCCGGCCGTCGCGGCTGCGATGCTGCGCTCTCGGGGTCCCCGGATCGCGACCGAGCGCCCCGGCCCGGAAGCAGCAGAGGCGCCCGGGGCCGGTTGGCCGAGCCGCCTTGGATCAGGCGGCCTAACACCATGGGCAATCACCTGGTGCGCCACGCCCACCACGACAACCACGACGAACGCCGCAAATCCGATGCCACCAGCCCGGAATTCTCGCATGCTTTACCCTCCTGAACTCCATCCGTCCACGGCAAATTGAAGATGCCGTGAGCGCTAGCTTTTATCCGTCGCCTGCCCGCGAACCCGGCCGCCGATCCGCGGCTGGGGCGTCCAAAATCGGTCCGTTGGGCCGCCTTGCGCGAGGGCTTCCTCCGGCGCGGCGGCCCGCCGCCACGCACGCGTCGCTACTTCGGTACTTTCAGCTTGTCGCCGGCGATCGCCGCCGCCCGGCGCCCGTTCACCGCGGCTGCACCGCTCAGCCCTCCTCGGGGGCCGGCATGAAGAAAATCTCCCGCACCTCCACCGGCACGCGGCCAATCTTTGCGCCCTTGCGCGCCCAGGCCAGCGCCTCTTCAAAGTTGGCGCACTCCAAAATGGACAGGCCGCCCACGTGCTCCTTGGCTCCCAGGTAGGGACCGTCGGTAACAAGCACGTCACCGTTGGGCTGCGCCCGTAGCGTGCGCGTCGAACCCAGGCCGCACGCGAACTTCCTGACCCCGGCGGCGATCATTTCCTTGTTTAGCGCGTGAATCTCATCCACCATCGCCTCGTTCTGGGTGGAGGGATCGAAGTTGTCGGGTAGGTACATGGAAACCAGGCATTGCGGCATCTCTTCTCCTCGAATGGCCGTCGGCCGGGCTAGCTGCCCCGCCCTCACTATAACGACGAACGGCGCGACCGGATTTCGACACGCCACTCGGACAAATTGGCGTCCGCTAATTGCGCAGCGATGCCGCATCCGCAGCCCACCAGCATTCGCCCGCGCTCCTTGGCGCCACCGTCCCGCTATTTTCCGCGCGGATGCAGCCCCGGGGCGCAAGACGACAGACAACCGGGCCGAAGCCGGGCTCCCAACCCAAAATAACCGTCCCTTTTGCCTTACTCGGCGCGCAGCGTCTCGCCCGGATCCGCCGCAGCAGCGCGGTTTGCTGGAATCCACGCCGCCACCAGCGCTACGGCCAAAATGGCCGTGACGGACGCCAGGGGCACCAGCCAGCGTGCCGGCGGAAGCCCAAAGACTGCGCCGGCCAGCCAACGCTGCGCCAGCCAGCCACCAACGAACCCTAGGCCTGCTCCGGATGCGGAAAGGCGCAGCGACTCCCCCAGGGTGCGCCGTAACAATTGCCCGCGCCGCGCACCCAACGCAAGCCGTATGCCGATCTCCCGGCGGCGGCGCACGACGCCGGACGCAATGACCCCGTAAAGACCCACTGCGGTCAGCAGCAGCGCCAACGCCGCGAACGACCCCGCCCCGACGGCCTCGAACTTCGCTCGCGCCGAGGCGGCCCGAAGCTGGCGCCGCAGGCTGGTCGCACCGGCCAAAGGCACGCTCGGATCCATCGCGCCCAGCACCCGGCGCGCCGCGCGGGCCAATGCCATCGGCGGGTATGGCGTCCGCAGGTAGTAGGTCATCTCGTCTAGCCCAATCGGGTTCGGTTGGACCTGGGCCTCCGGGAGATAAATCTCGGGCGCAGCGGGCGCCAGATCGGAGCGCGCAAAATTAAAGCGGAGATCGCCGGCAACACCGACGATCGTCCTCGGCGCCCCACCGCCGACGCCCGGAGTGATCGTCAGTCCCAATGGGCTCTTCCGCCGTGAGAAAAATTGCCGCGCGAACGCGCGATTGACAATCGCCACGGGCGGTGCGGCAGGGGAGTCCGCGCGGGTGAAATCCCGGCCGCCGAGGACCACGCCCAAAGCCGCGAAGTAGCCGGGCGTAGTGGCCGCCAAGGCGGCGGACCCAGGCCGGTGCAACTTTCGCCCGGCGACACTCAGCACAGACGTGCTGCCGGCGTATCCATCCAGCGTCACCGCGCCAGCGGCGGTCACACCCGGCAGCCGCCGTAGCTGCCGGTCCAGCCTAGTGAAGAAGGCAGCGGCGCGCCGCGGCGGAAACGATCGGCTGGGCAGGGTCACGTCGAACACCAAGGCATTTCGCGCCGCGAAGCCGGGGCGGAATGCCTCCATCCGCGCTAGCCCAAGCGCCAATAGGGCGGCGGCGCTCAGCAGGGTAACAGTCGCCGCCACCTGGGCGACCACGAGCGCTGCGCGCACGCGAAGGAAGCGTCGTCCTTCCGTCCGGCTGCGTCCCGCCGCCTCGCGCAGGGGCGCCTCCATTGCACCGCGCGCGGCGTGCAGGGCCGGAGCCCAACCGACGACCACCGCCGTGCCCAACACCGCCGCCGCGGCGAATGCCAGCACCGGCACGCCAAGGTGCGCCTCCGCCAACCGCGGAAACTGCAGCGGCGACAACCGCGTGAGGATCGGGAGCAGCCAGGCGGCTAGCGCCAGCCCCGCCGCCCCGCCCAAGGCCGCCAGGATGAAGCTTTCCGCCATCAGCTCGCCAGCCAATCGAACGCGGCTGGCGCCCAGGGCGGCGCGCACCGCGATTTCACCCCGCCGCGCAGCGCCCCGCGACAACATCAATCCAGCCAAATTGGCGGCCGCAATCAAGAGCAGGCAGGCCGCGGCGGCGAGAATTATCTCCAGGACCGCCCCCGTGGGCGCGCCGCTCTGTGAGGGATACCGGCCGCTGACGTAGGCCTGAACGGTGGTGATTGCGACGCTAGTATGGCCATCGCTGCGGGGATGCCTGCGGGCGATGCGGGCGCCGATCGCGCGCATCTGCGACCTTGCCGCCGCCAGGGTCACACCTGGCTTCAGCCGCGCCAGGATGAGCAAAAACATGGGCGGCGCCCGGCGGTCCGCCAGCGGCGGCCCTCCACCCAGCGGACGCCGGAACCCCGCCGTGGTGGTCCAGAGATCGGCACGCCAGCCTGGCGGCGCGGCAAAACCTCTCGGCATGACACCGACCACCGTGTACGGCCTACTGTCGAGCGTAATGCGCTGGCCAATGATGTCGTGCCGGCCGCCGAAGCGTGAGATCCAGAGGTGATAGCTCAGCACCACGGCGTCCGTGCCCGCAACCGCGCCGGGCAAATCATCGCCGGGGGCGAAGCCCGGGCCGAGCACCGGCGAAACGCCAAGTAGATGGAACAGGTTCGCACTGGCGCTGACGCCCACCAGCCCCGCCGCGGGCCCGGCCCCGGTCAGGGTGTAGGGTGTTCCCGCGACCACCGACATGGCGGAAAAGAATTGGGCCTGTCGCCGGTAGGCGCGGAAGTCGGGGAAGGACATCCCAGCGCCGCCCCCGCCCCGCGCGTGCACCCGCCACAGCATCACCAGCCGATTCGAGTTCGCATAGGGAAGTGGCTGAAGCAGGACCGCCTCGACCACAGCGAAAATGGCTGTATTGGCGCCGATGGCGAGCGCCAGAACCGCAACGATGGCGGCAGCGAATCCCGGCGACCGCCGCACACTCCGCCAAGCTTCTCCGAACATGCACTTCCCTCGCGCACATTCTAGTCCCTGCTGCCCAATGCCATGGCACGGATCAGCCCTTATCAGCCGGCGGAACGTGACCATCCTCACGTGCGCGACATGGCGTCTCACCCGCGCCCCGCTTGGCAGGACTCCGCCCTCCCTACCGCTCGAGCCCCTACCCCGACCTCCTCGCTTCCCGCCCCTGCCGCGGCCAGCTCGCCGCGCGGTGCCCGGTGCTAGACTTCAGCCGAGGGCACGCAAATGGCGGCTACCACCACGCCAGACTCCGTTTCGATCGCCGAATATCTGCGCACTCCCTACGAGCCAGGCGCCGATTATGTGGACGGCGAGATTGAGGAGCGTCCCATGGGCCAGGACGATCATTCCGCGTGGCAACAAGCGATCACCGTCTGGTTCCACCAGCACCGCGAAGAATGGCAGATCCGCGCCCGGCCCGAGCTGCACATCCGCGTGGCCCCGACCCGCTTCCGCATTCCCGATGTCACCGTGCTGGACCGCCGCCTGCCGAAAGAACCCATCGTGACGCACCCACCGCTGGCCGTCTTCGAGGTGCTTTCGCCCGACGACGTCATGCACCGGATGATGCGCAAATTGAACGACTATGCGGCGATGGGCATACCGCGGATCTGGGTCATTGATCCCGACGGCCCGCGCTATTATCGCTTTCTGGATGGGTCGTTGGTGGCGGCGGACACGTTCGGCGCGCCCGGCGAAGCCATGCACTTTCCCCTCAGCGCCATCGCCGCCCTGGTGGATTAGGTGGCCGAGCCGGCGGTGAGCGCAATGGTGCGCGAGGCGCCGGAGCCGGTGGCATTGCTTGGCGCGGGCCCCAGCGCGGCTGCCCACCCCAACGCGCGCCGCTGCGCGTTGGGGACCCCGGGTTCGCCGCGCGTCCCGCTTGCGCGCCGGCTGGGCCGGGGACCCCAGTCCGCCCCGGCCCAGCCAGCGCTTCGCTGGGGGCCGCGCCGCTTCGCTCGCCGGGGGCGGGCCGCAGCGATTGCCAGCGCGCCTGCGGCGGCGGGGAATTTCGCGGCCTTTCCGCGCCTGCCTTGCTCCCCGAGCAAATGGCGCGGCCCCCGCGAGAGGTTGCCGCATTAGCCGGCCCCGGCGTCGCGGCGGCGGCGAACAAACATCCCCACGGCACGGTCGAAGGCGGCGTCGGGCAGCAACCGCAGCGTGCGAACCAAAAGGGCTAACTGCCAGGGAAAGGCAATGCGTGAGCGCCCCTGGGCCAAGCCGCGGCGAATCACGCGCGCCGCTTCGTCCGCCTCCAGCACCCAGGGCATGTAGGGATTGCCGGCGGTCAGCGGCGTGCGGACATAACCCGGGCAGATCGTCGCGACGCGAATGCCGCGCGCCCGCAAGCCGACGCGCAGCGCCTCGGCATAGGTGATCAGCGCCGCTTTCGCGGCGGAATAGCTGGCCGAATACGGCAACCCGCGATACCCGGCCAAGCTGGCGACCGCGGCCAATTGCGCGCCCGGTTGGAGGGCGGGCAAAAACGGCGCAAAAGTCCGCGCCACTCCGGTGACATTGAGGCGCAGGGTCCGGTCCAGCAGGTCGGCGTCAATCAGGGTTTCCTTTTCGCCGCCGCCGGCGTTGGCGATTACCAAATCCACGCCGCCTGCCCAGGCCAAAAAATCGGCGGCGGCGGCGTTCATCGCCGCCGCATCGGTCACGTCGGCGGAGCGCAGCCAAAACCGCGCCCCATGGGTGCGGCAGGCGGCCGCCGTGGCCACCAGCTCCTCCTGCCGCCGGGCCAATAGGCCGAGGTGGACGCCCGGCGCGGCGTAGGCCCGCGCCAATGCCCGGCCAATGCCGCTGGAGGCGCCGGTAAGGAAAATCCGCTGCGGGATGGAAACCAT
>JAKAUF010000251.1 GCA_021827785.1 Acidobacteriota bacterium
GCTTGTCGGCGTCGGTAAAGGGATTGGCGTCCATCGCCTGCAACAGGCGCTGGTTGTTCCAAACTTCCAAGTGGCGCAGGTACCCGAGCACGGCCACGTCGCCGCGCATCTGCGCCGTTTCCCGCAGCACCGGCGGCATCAGCAGCCGCCCCTGCGCGTCGCTCTCGACCACTTGGCCGTAGTAATTGGTGCGGCTCAGCAGCTTCTGCTTCACCGGATCCATGGAAGGCAGCGCGGCGAGCTTCTCCTCGATCCGCTCCCACTCGCTCATGGGATAGACCCGGGCGCTCTGGCCGTCGAAACTGGTGACGTAAAACTTGCCGCCGGGAAAGGCCTGCTCCAGGTACGCACGGAATTCGTTGGGAATTTTGAGTCTTCCCTTCTCGTCCACGCGCGCTGGATAATTGCCCCGAAGCATAGTGCCGAGACCAGCTTACCCCACATTCAGCCACTTTTTCCCACCCGCGCCCACAATCGTATCGAGATTGGCGGGAAAGTCAACAGGGAAAACCGCGTCGAAGTGGGGTGAAGCGTATCTAACCCGTCAATCCCTGGACGGATGTACAGGGGGGGGAAGCGGCTCGGCTGACGCCTGCGAGGCGCCCCCGAGGTCGCGCCCCGCGGCTGGGCGGCGGCAGCCGACAGCGGAGGCGCTGTCCTGCGTGGCCGGCGCGCTCAGGGCGTCTCGCCCGTCGGCGCGAAATGTCCCGGCGAAATAGGCCACACTACGATATGGCGAGTTTGTCCTCCACCACACCGCCACCCTCCCGCCGCCGCTGGCTGCCGATTGCGATCGGCGCGGGAGGCACGGCGCTCGTCCTGGCCGTGATCTTAACCAGCGGCCATTTGGCCTCGCGCCCGGCGGGAACGGTCAACCCCGGTTATGCCGGGCAACTGCGGGCGGTGGCCACCCGCGTCAGCCGGGCGGAAACGATGATGGCGGGCAGCGTGACCTATGTAGAGGGGACGGTGGCCAACCGCGGGCCGCGCACGGTAACGCAGGTGGACGCCACGCTGCGCTTCACCGACATGTATGGCCAGATGGTGCAACTCAGCCACGTGACGCTGGTGGACGCCAATACCGGCCCGCTGGGGCCGGGGAAACAGCACGACTTCCGCCTGGGCTTCGATCACGTCTCGGCGCAATGGAACCAGGCGCCGCCGGCGGTGAAGATCAACCGCGTCTACACGCGCTAACTCCTCCGAGTCACTTAGCCGCGGCCGTCGCCAACCCGGCGCGGCGCCAACGCGGATCGCCGGGCGTTGCGGCGCAAGCGGGGATGCGCCGGGCCCGTGTAGTACCGTATTTCCATGTCGCTGGCGGCGGGAACGAAAATTGGGCCGTATGAAATCACCGCGGCGCTGGGCGCCGGAGGCATGGGAGAGGTATATCGCGCCCGCGATGAACGGCTGAACCGGCAGGTCGCGGTGAAGCTGCTGCCGGCGGGCATGGCCCAGGATGCCGAACGGCAGCGCCGCTTCGAGCAGGAGGCGCGGGCGGTGGCGGCGCTGAATCATCCGAACATCCTCGCGATTTATGACGTGGGGACGTGGCAGGACCAGGCCTACCTGGTCACCGAACTGCTGGAGGGCGAATCGCTGCGGCAGCGGCTGCGAACCGGAGCGATGGCGCCGCGGAAGGTGGCCGATATTGGCGCGCAGATCGCGGCCGGGCTGGCCGCGGCGCACCAGCGGGGCATCGTCCACCGCGACCTGAAACCGGAGAACATTTTTGTCACCCGTGACGAGCGGGTGAAGATTCTGGACTTCGGGTTGGCCAAGGCGGCGCCGGCGGGCAGCGAAACGGCCCCGCAAGCGGCGGCGGAAGGCTATACGCCTTCGACGGTGCCCACGCTGGCGGCTTCGACGCTGCCGGGCATGGTGCTGGGCACGGTGGGGTACATGGCGCCAGAACAGGCGCGGGGCGACGCAGCGGACGCGCGGTCGGATATTTTCAGCCTGGGTGCGGTGCTGTATGAGATGGCGACCGGCGCGCGCGCCTTCCACAAGGACAGCGGCATTGACACCATGCACGCCATCCTCCACGAGGAACCGCGTGAACTGACCGCCGGCGGGCGCGATCTTCCGCCGGGGCTGACCAGGATCATCGAACGCTGCCTGGAGAAATCGCCGGAGCGGCGCCTGCAAAGCGCCGGCGACGTGGCCTTTGCCCTGGAGGGGCTCTCCGGGAGCGGCTCCGGGACCCAGCTGGGCGGAATGGCGGCGGCCGGCGGCGGAGCGCACCGCGGCTGGGCCGCGACCCTCCGCCGCTGGTGGCCGGTGGCGGGCGTGGTGGTCGCGGCGGCGCTCGCGTGGTTCGCGGCGGCGCGGCATTACGCGGGGAACTACGCCGCATCGGCTGGGGCCGCCGTCTACCGATTGCGCCAGGTGACCTTCAGCGGCCGGGTGCAGAACGCCGCGATCTCGCGCGATGGCCAGTTCGTTGCCTATACCGAGGCCACGCCGGCGGGCGTCAGCCTGCACACGCTGGCCATCGCCACCGCCGGAGCGGCCGGCAGCGACGTCCAGATCGTCCCGCCGGGCCATGGCTGTTGCCTCGCGCCGGCGTTCACCCCGAATGGCAGCCGCGTCTATTTCCTGGCCAACAGCTGGATTGAATCGGTGCCGCTGCTCGGCGGCCCGGTGCGCAAAATCATCGGCGACGCCTGCGGCGGCGTGGGCTTTTCGCCCCACGGTCGCCGTATCGCCTTTATCCGCGCAGTCGCGAACGGCGCGGGCAGCACGGACATGGTCCTGGCCAATGCCGACGGCTCCGCGGCCAGGGTGCTGGCGAAGGGACCGCCGGCCCAGGGATTTACCTGCTATTCCTACGGCGGCGGGGGGACGGTCGTGCCAGCCCCGATTTGGTCGCCGGACGGCCACCGCATCGCCGCGGCCACCTTTGGAAGTAATGGGCCCGGAAACACAGGTTTCTTGGATCGTTTCGTCACCGTGAGCGTAGGCCACGGACGGATTCGAGCGGTGGCGAATTCGGCTGCGGACAACAACTATTCGGGCTTAGCTTGGGCGGGCAACCGGGCGCTGCTGGCCAGCACCGGGGTCCATGCAACGAGCGCGTCCCAGATCTGGCGCATTGCGCTACCGAATGGGCATCTGCTGCCCATCACCAGCAGCCTGGGCGGATACGCCGGGTTATCCGCGGCGGCTTCGGGCGCTTGGGTGACGCTGCATTCTGCGCCGCAATACGCCGTTGCCGTCGGCCGCCCGGGCGCTGGCCGCTCCGCCTTCCGCGTCATTTCCGCGGCTAACCCGACGTTCCAATCCGAGTTGGCCTGGACATCGAACGGACGGCTGCTGCTGACGCGGGATTTGGGTGGCCGCGAACAACTTTGGATCGAGAATGCCGACGGCGGCCAATCCAGCCCGGTGGTGACGGATCGACGCCTCGCGCCGGTGGAACCCGCAGCGGCGCCCGGCGGAGAGATTGTGTTCGTCGACGCGCGCGGGAGCGGGATCTGGCGCGTGCATGCGGACGGCAGCGGGCTGCAGCGCCTGACTCCCGGGACGGCCACTTTTGGCCTTGCCGGCGATCCGGCCCTAGCGCCGGGCGGCAAAGAGGTCACCTTTAATTGGGTTGGGCACGATGGCAAGCAACGGCTGGCGAGCGTGCCGCTCGCCGGCGGCAAGGTACGGGTGCTCTGGCCGGGAATGGTGTTAGCAGACGGCATCGCCGTTTCGCCCCACGGCCGGCGCGTGTTCCTGGTCAGCCAAACGCGGCAGGGCGCCCACCAGCCGCTGTTGCTCGACTTGACGAAAACGCCGCCGGCGGCGACCCGCATGCCGCCATTTTTCCTGGAGCAGGCAGATTACGCCAGCGGCCAATACGCCTGGACGCCGGACGGCAAGGCGATCTCCTATGTGCGGCGGCAGGGCCTGGTGGACAACTTGTGGGCCATGCCCGTGGCGGGCGGATCGCCGCGGGAGCTGACTCATTTCACCCGCGGGCGGATCGCCGGCTACGCCTGGTCGCAAGACGGGCGGCTGGCGATCAGCCGCGGCGACGACAACACCGACGTGGTGCTGGCGACGCCGCGGAAGTGAGCGCAGCGAGGCCCAGGGCCGCGGCGCCCAGGCCGGCGGCAGGGGAGGCGACGGGCGGCGAACCGGGACCGCGGCCGCGGGGCGCGGTGCCGGGCGCGGAACTGCTAACCTGAGGGGCATGCCCGCAGAAGAAATTTTGGCCAGCTTGAACTGGCAGCCGAACGCCGTGCCCGCCGGCTTGAGCCGCGGCGAGCGGCTGCGCCGCATCCGCCATTCCAGCAGCCACATCATGGCGCAGGCGGTGCGGGAAATCTTCCCCGAAGCGGAACTGGCGATCGGCCCGCCCATCGAGCATGGCTTTTATTACGACATGCGGCTGCCGCGCGCGCTCCAGCCCGAGGACCTGCCGGAGATCGAAAAGCGCATGCGCAAAATCGTCGCGCGGCGGCCCGCGTTCAGCCGCGCGGAGATCGAGCGGCGGCGCGCCATCGAGCTGTTCCGGGAATGGCGGCAGGAATTCAAGCTGGAGCTTTTGGCCGGCATCGCGGACGACCGCGTCTCCCTGTACAAACAGGACCGCTTCATTGACCTGTGCGCCGGGCCGCATGTGGCCAACGGCGAAGTCTGCGGGCATTTCAAGCTGACCAGCGTGGCCGGGGCGTATTGGCGCGGCGATGAACACCAGCCCATGCTGCAACGCATCTACGGCACCGCGTGGGAGACCGAGGCCGAACTGGAGGAATATCTCCAGTTTTTGGAGGACGCCAAGCAGCGCGATCACCGCCGGCTGGGGCAGCAGTTGGATCTGTTCAGCTTCCATCCCTGGACCGCGGGCTGCCCGTTGTGGCATCCGCGCGGCGTGATGGTGCGGAACGAATTGCTGCGCCTGTGGCGGGAAACGCACGCCGCGGCGGGCTATCAGGAAATCCTGAACCCGGTCTTGTACCGCAAGGACCTGTTTGAGACCTCCGGCCATTGGGGCCACTTCCGGGAAAACATGTTCCTGGTGACCGAGGGCACCCCACTGGAACCACCCGCCGCGGCGGAAACCCCAACCGCGGACGGCGCGGCGGCCGGCGGGGCGGCGGCGGAGCCGGCGGCGGCCCCCAAGCCCGAGCCGGCCATGGCGCTGAAGCCCATGAACTGCCCGGACACGATGCTGTTTTACAAGACCCGGCAGCATTCCTACCGCGACTTGCCGCTGCGCATCTCGGAAGGCCAACTGCTGCACCGCAATGAGCCCATGGGCGCCTTGCACGGGCTGATGCGGGCGCGGGTCTTCACCCAAGACGACGCCCATTTGTTCGTGCGGCCGGAACAGATTCAAGACGAAATGGCCGGCGTTCTGGCGCTGCTGGCCAAGATCTACGGCTTTTTCCAGCTGCGCTACACGGTCACGCTCTCCACCCGGCCGGAGCAGGCGATGGGCGAGGCGGAACTGTGGGCGTCCGCGGAGAACGCGCTGGCCGAGGCGCTGCGGGCGGCGGGGCTGGACTACGCCACCGACCCCGGCGGCGGCGCCTTCTATGGGCCGAAGATTGACGTCAAGATTCAGGACAGCCTGGGACGGGAATGGCAGTGCGGCACCGTGCAGCTGGACTTCCAAATGCCGCGGCGCTTCGGGCTGGAATACATTGACCGCGACGACCAGCCGCGCACGCCGGTGGTCATCCATCGCGCGCTGTTCGGCTCCGTGGAGCGGTTCTTGGGCATTCTGCTGGAGCACTTCGCCGGGGCGCTGCCGACATGGCTGGCGCCGGTGCAGGCCGTGGTGCTGCCCATCGCCGAGGGACAGGACGAGTACGCCGCCACGGTGGCGGCCCAGGGCCGCGCGCTGGGGCTGCGGATGGAGGTGGGGGCCGCCAGCAGCAAAATCGGCTACCGCATCCGCGAGGCGGAGTTGCAAAAGATTCCCTACATGCTGGTGGTGGGCAAGCGCGAGGCGGCGGAGGGAACCGTGGCGGTCCGGACCTATCAGGAAAAGGACCGTGGCGCGATGGCGGTGGCCGCGGCGCTGGAGGAAATCGCCCGCCGCAGCCGGGAACGGGAGCTGGACGTTACGGTGAAGGACTACGCCCGGCTCTTCGCCAGCGAGGACCCCGCCCCGGCGGCGGCGTACTAGCACCGGGCGGAATGCCCCGGCCCTGCCTAGCCGGAACGCGGCGTACGGCATGGGCGGGCGGATCGCAGCGGGGCGCCCTGCCGCGGGCGAGACTGGGGCCCGTGCCCGCCGAGGCCGCGCTCCGGCCCGGCGGCGGACGCCCGGCGGCGGCGCGGCGCGAGGGCGGAGCGGCGTTCAGCCTACACTGGTAGGTACATGGGGCTGATTACCGCCAGCCGACAGGAACCAGCCGCCCAGCGGCCGCGGCAAGTGCTGGCGCGGCGCACGGCGCATTATTTGGCCGCGTCGGAAACCCACACCTTCGCGTTTTCCATCGCCGCGCAGGCGCTGCTGTCGTTTTTTCCCTTCATGGTGTTTCTGCTGGCGCTGACGCGGAACGTGCTCCATTCGCAGCGGCTGTTTCACGGCCTGCTCACCCTGATCGGCGCGTATTTGCCCATCCATGACGCGCCCAACCTGCACGACCGGCGCTATATTCTGGACACCCTGCAAGCCATCGTGGTGCACCACCAGCAAGCGCAGATTTTCTCCCTGCTCATCTTGCTGGCCGCCTGCGCCGGCATGTTCATTCCCTTGGAGGTGGCGCTGAACCGCATTTGGAGCGCGCCGCGCAACCGGCCGTATTGGCACGCCTGGGTGGTGGCGTTGGGCCTCTCGTTCGCCTGCGGCGTCCTGGGCCTGCTGTCGGCGTCGCTGACGGCGCTGTCGGAAAGTTACTCCGATCGCCTGGCGCATTTTATCTGGAAACATTCTCCGGTTCCGCTGGGAGCATTACATTATCTCATTCCGCATGTTACCGATATATTGGTCCGGGCGGGGGCGGTGCCGGTGACGGTGGCCGTTTTCTTCCTCATCTATTGGCAGCTTCCCAACGCCTCCGTGCCCGCAGTGGTGGCGCTGGAGGCGGCGGTGGTGGCGGGGCTGGGATGGGAGGCGTCCAAGTACATCTACATTGCCCTGCTGCCCTGGCTGAACTTCCGCGACATTTACGGCCCGTTTAGCTTGTCCATTTCCCTGCTGCTGTGGGCGTATGTCTCGGCGCTGTTGCTGCTGGTGGGCGCGGAGGTGCTGGCGGAGTCGCGCCGGCTGCGCGGCCTGGCCGACGCGGCCGCCTAGGCGCAGGGCGAACCCCGTGCCGGCGGGCCGCGGCGGGCAGGAAAAGCGGCGCCGGGAGGTGACCACTTCGATGCCGGGCAAGTTGCAGATTATTCAGGCGTTGCCGCGTGCAGGGGGAGGCGGATGGCATTAAAATACAAGGTATAGGGCTTTCGCCTTGACTTGGCCCAACCCGTAGGCGTAAAGTTCGGCTCCGTCAGCTTTTTTTCAAGGAATACCCACCATGGATTTTGGCAGTGAAACCGGGATGGCGCGGGCCACCGAAACCGAAACTACCAGTGCTTCGACTCCCCAGACGGAGAGCCAGACGACGCCCGCCGCGGCGCGGCGCCGCGGCCCCGGCCTGGCCTTTCGCCGCCACTTTACGCGCGCCGGACTTTCGCCCTATGACGAGGTGAGCTGGGAGAAGCGCACGGCGCTGATCCAAAACGAGAAGGGCGAGACGATTTTCGAGCAGCGCGACGTGGAGACGCCGCGGGACTGGTCGCAGACGGCGACCAACATCGTGGCCTCCAAGTACCTGCACGGCCGCGTCGGGGTGGACCGCGAAAGCAGCGTGCGGCAACTGGTCGCCCGCGTGGCGGAGACCATCCGTGACTGGGGCATGGAAGGCGGCTATTTCCGCGGCGAAGAAGATGCCGCGGTGTTTCACGATGAGTTAGTGCACCTGCTGGTCCAGCAGAAGGCGGCGTTTAACTCGCCGGTGTGGTTCAACTGCGGCGTGCACCGCCTGGAGCCGGACTCGGACGCCGCCAACTGGCACTGGGATGAAGCGCGGCAGGCGCCGGCCTTCGCCAAGGTGGGGTATCGCCGCCCGCAGTGCTCGGCCTGCTTCATCAACTCCGTGCAGGACTCGTTGGATAGCATCCTCACCCTGGCCAAGACCGAAGGCATGCTGTTCAAATGGGGCTCGGGAACGGGCACCAACCTGTCGCCGATCCGCAGCTCGGCGGAGTCCTTGTCCGGCGGCGGCATCGCCAGCGGGCCGCTGAGCTTCATGAAGGGCTTCGACGCCTTCGCCGGGGTCATCAAGAGCGGCGGCAAGACGCGGCGGGCGGCGAAGATGGTGATTCTGAACGCCGACCACCCGGACATCGAGGAGTTCATCGCCTGCAAGGCCAAGGAAGAGCAGAAGGCGTGGACGCTGGTGCGGTCCGGCTACGACTCCTCCCTGGACGGCGAGGCCTATTCCTCGATCTTCTTCCAGAACGCCAACAACAGCGTGCGCGTCACCGATGAGTTCATGCGCGCGGCGGAGCTGGGCGAAGGCTGGGCGCTGCGCCGGGTGGCGGGCGACCGCGGCGTGGTCAAGATGGTCGGCGCGCGGGAGCTGCTGGAGCAGATCGCCGAGGCCGCCTGGCAATGCGGCGACCCGGGCATGCAGTACGACACCACCATCAACCGCTGGCACACCAGCAAGCACACCGGCCGCATCAACGCCTCCAATCCCTGCTCGGAGTACATGTTCCTGGACGATTCGGCCTGCAACCTGGCCTCCATCAACCTGATGAAGTTCCTCGGCGCCGGGGGCGGCTTCGACGTCGCCGGCTACCGGCAGGCGATTGACGTGCTGATCACCGCGCAGGAGATTCTGGTGGACAACGCCAGCTATCCCACCCAGGCCATCGCGCAAAACTCCCATGACTACCGGCCGCTGGGGCTGGGCTACGCCAACCTGGGGGCGCTGCTGATGGCCTCCGGCCTGCCCTACGACAGCGACGCGGGACGGGATTACGCGGCGGCGATTACCGCCATTCTGTCGGGCGAAGGCTATTTGCAGTCGGCGCGGATCGCCGGCGCTCTGGCCGGGAATGCGGCGGAAGATACTGCGGCGGGGGACGCCGCCGGGGCCTTCCCGGGTTTCGCCCGCAACCGCGAGCCGATGCTGGACGTGATCCGCATGCACCGCGCGGCGGTCAACAACATCCAGGCCCGCAACGTGCCGGAGCCGGTCTTGGCCGCGGCCCGCGTCTGCTGGGATGAGGCCCTGGACGCCGGCACGCGGCACGGCTACCGCAACGCGCAGGTGACCGTGCTGGCGCCGACCGGCACCATCGGCTTCATGATGGACTGCGACACGACCGGCATCGAGCCCGACCTGGCGCTGGTCAAGTACAAGAAGCTGGTCGGCGGCGGCGTGATCAAAATCGTCAACCAAAGCGTGGACAAGGCGCTGCTGAAGTTGGGCTACACGCCGCAGCAATCCTCGGCGATCGTGGCCTACATTGACGCCACGGGCACTATCGAAGGCGCGCCGCACCTGAATCCCAACCACCTAGCGATCTTCGATTGCTCCTTCAAGCCGGCCAACGGCACGCGCTTCATCCACTACTCCGGCCACGTCAAGATGATGGCCGCCTGCCAGCCGTTTCTCTCCGGCGCCATCTCCAAGACGGTGAACATGCCGGAGGCGGCGACGCCGGCCGACATCATGCAGGTCTACATTGACGGCTGGAAGCTGGGCTTGAAGGCGATCGCCATTTATCGCGACGGCAGCAAGAAGGCGCAGCCGCTGTCGGCGATGGCCAACAAGACCGAGAAAGCGGAGGCGCCAGAAGCGGTGCTTCCGGCGCTTCCGGCGCCCAGCCCGCGGCCCTATCGCCGCCGGCTGCCCGATGAGCGGCAATCGCTGACGCACAAATTCAAGATCGGCGGGCACGAAGGCTATTTGACCGTGGGCATGTACGAGGACGGCCAGCCGGGCGAAATCTTCGTCACCATGGCCAAGGAAGGCTCGGCCATCAGCGGCTTGATGGACAGCTTCGCCACGGCCATCTCCCTGGCGCTGCAGCACGGCGTGCCGCTGCAACTGCTGGTGGACAAGTTCTCCCATACCCGCTTCGAGCCCAGCGGCTGGTCGGGCAGCGCGGAGATCGGCTACGCCAAATCCATCATGGATTATCTGTTCCGCTGGCTGGGCCTGAAGTTCCTGGGCCAGCAGCCGCCGGCGCCGAGGGTGGTCGAGGCGCTGCACGGCCCGCGCGGCGAGGCGCAGGAGCAGTTGGAGGACGCCGGGCAGATTCCGCTGATCGCCAGCGAAGGCGGAACGAACGCCGTGACCCCCGGACGGGCGCTGACTGGCCTGGACGCGCCGCCCTGCCACAACTGCGGCAGCATGATGGTGCCCAACGGCGCTTGCTTCAAATGCGTCAATTGCGGCGAAACCAGCGGCTGCAGCTAGGTTCCTGCGCTTACGCGCAGGAACGGGGACGAGGGACTAGGGACGCGGGGCGAGCAGAATAGCCGCCGCGCCCCCATAGCACCCGACCGGCATCGCTCTCGACCCCGGCGA
>JAKAUF010000272.1 GCA_021827785.1 Acidobacteriota bacterium
GGCTCGGTATTTGGTTGTCACGATCGTCGCCGTGGCGGCGGACCAGAACACGCGCCGGACAGTGCCGTTGCAGGGCCAGCGGCGATAGGGTTAGTTGCGCCGCGTCTCCAGCACCGCGACCCGCTCGCGGAGGGCAGCAAGATCGCGCATGACTGTCAGTTCGATCGCGGCACGACTTTCGCGCAAGGCGGCCAGAAGCTCGGCATGGCGGGCGTCCGCCTTTTGGTCCATGGCGTCCAGGCGCTTGTCCATGCCGTCCAAGCGCTTGTCCATTGCATTGAGGCGCTTATCCACCTCGGAGCGCTGCGCGTTGAACTCGGCGCGCAGTTCGCGCAGTTCTGGCACCAAAAGATCCTGGACGACCCGGCGAAAGCCATCCACGATGTTCTCGGTCACAGCGCCCGCTCCTCAGCAGTAGTGTATGCCAGCTTTAGGTCTCCAGACGCATCTCACGCAGCCCGCGCAAACGGTCGCGAATCGCGGCGGCGCGCTCGAATTCGAAGGCCGCCGCCGCCGCTCGCATTTCCGCCTCCATCTGGGCCAGGTAGGCGTCCAACTCCTCGCGATTGGCGAAGCTGGAGAGCTCCCGTTTGGGCGCCTCCTCGTGGGCCTCCGGTTCACCGGCGGCCACCGCGACCAGGGACATGTCCAGGGGCCGGGCCACGCTGCGGGGAGTGATGTTGTGTTCCTGGTTGTAGGCGGCTTGGATCTCGCGCCGCCGGTTGGTTTCCGCCAGCGCCTGGCGCATGGAATCCGTCTCGACATCGGCGTACAGGATCGCCCGGCCATTCAGGTGCCGGGCCGCGCGCCCGACGGTTTGGATTAGCGAGCCGCTGGACCGGAGGAAGCCCTCCTTATCGGCGTCCAAAATGGCGACGAGAGATACTTCCGGCAGATCCAGCCCCTCACGCAGCAGGTTGATGCCGATGAGCACGTCAAAGTCGCCGCGGCGCAAGTCGCGCAGGATGCGGATGCGTTCCAGCGTCTCGATCTCGCTGTGCATGTAGCGGCAGCGGACGCCGGCTTCGCTGTAATACTCGGTCAGATCCTCGGCCATGCGCTTGGTCAGCGTGGTGACCAGCACGCGTTCGCCGCGGGCGGCACGATCGCGGATCTCGGCCAGCAAGTCGTCAATCTGCCCGCGGCTAGGCCGCACCTCGACGACCGGATCCAGCAGGCCGGTGGGCCGAATCACCTGCTCCACCACCACGCCGGCGGATTTGGTCAGCTCATAAGGGCCGGGCGTGGCGGAGACGAAGATCACCTGGCTGACGCGGGCTTCGAACTCCTCGAACTTCAGTGGCCGGTTGTCCAACGCGGAAGGCAGGCGAAAGCCAAAATCAATCAGCGTCTGCTTGCGCGCCCGGTCGCCGTTGTACATGCCGCGCAGTTGCGGCACGGTCTGATGGCTCTCATCCACCAGCACCAGCGCATCGGGAGGCAGATAGTCGAGCAGCGTCGGTGGCGCCTCGCCGGGCTGGCGGCCGGTGAAGTGGCGGGAGTAGTTCTCGACGCCGTGGCAATAGCCGATCTCCCGCATCATCTCGACGTCGAAGCGCGTGCGCTGCTCCAGCCGTTGCGCCTCCATCACCTTGCCCTGGCGCTGCAACTGCGGCCGCCATTGCTCCAGCTCGGCGAGGATGGATTGCAGGGCCCTTTCCTTGGTCTCCGGGGTGATGACGTAGTGGGTTTTGGGGTAGACCGCCAGCCGGGTGAATTTCTGCTGCACGCGGCCGAGCAACGGGTCCACCTGGGACAGCGATTCGATCTGGTTGCCCCACAGTTCGATGCGCTGGATGTAATCCTCGTAGGGAGGATAGATTTCGATCACGTCGCCGCGCACGCGGAAGGTGCCGCGGCGGAAGTCGGTGTCCGCGCGCTCATAGAGGATCTCCACCAGCTTCGCCAGGATCTCCTCGCGGCGAATGCGTTGCCCCTTTTCCAGCAGCAACAACATGCCGTAATAGGCGTCCGGCGAGCCCAGGCCGTAGATGCAGGACACGGAAGCGACGATCAGGCAGTCGCGGCGCTCGAACAGCGAACGGGTGGCGGAGAGGCGGAGCTTATCCAGCTCGTCATTAATGGTCGCTTCTTTTTCAATGTAGACGTCGGCGGCGGGAATGTAGGCTTCCGGCTGGTAGTAGTCGTAGTAGGAGACGAAATACTCGACGGCGTTGTGGGGAAAGAAGGAACGGAACTCATGGTACAGCTGCGCCGCCAAGGTTTTGTTGTGGGCCAGCACCAGCGCCGGCCGGCCAAGCGCCTCGACGACCTTGGCCATGGTGTAGGTTTTGCCGGACCCGGTGACGCCGAGCAGCACCTGGTTGGGTTCGCCCTGGCGGGCGGCGCGGATCAACTCCGCGATCGCCCGCCCCTGATCCCCGCGCGGCTGGTAGCCGCTCACCAGCTGGAACTCCATACCCTAGCGTAACGTGCGCCCGAGGCGGCGCCCCGCGAGGCGCCGCGGTCCGACCGGCGCGGGCGCGGTGACGAGCGGCCATATTTGGATGGGAGCGACCGGCTAACGGATGGGAGGTTTGATACAATGCCGACGGTCCCAGGCGTTGCCGAGCGAATCCAAATGGCTATTGCAGCAATGCGTCATTGGGCGGGCCTAGCGCTGGTCATGACCTGCGCCGGGACGCTTTGGCCGCAAGCGCCCAAAGGCCGGAGTTGGGCTGCGGTCCCCGCGGCGGCACGAAGGCATCTGGAATCGGATGAGGCCTACGCGCCTCGCGGCCCCTTGGCGTCGGCCGGCGTGGTGATCTTGCGGCTGGTCAAATCCGACCGTCTGCTCGCCGACGGTTCCGTTGACGCGCGCATTTTGGAGGAGTACAAGGCGATTACGCCGCTCGGGGTGCAGCGGCTGACCAACCTGCCGGTCTACTATCGCGGCGATACGCATCTGATCTCCGTCCGGGTCTTTGTGATCAACGGCCGGAGCGTGCAAAGGCCGGCCGCCGACGCCGTCCACGATTACGCGACGAAACTAGCCGAGGCGGCGCCGATGTACACCGATCTGCGCGAGCGGATCTTCACTCTTCCGGCGCTGGCCCCGGGGTCGCTCGTCGTGCTGGCGATTCGGCTTCAGGTGCACAGTCCCGACCAGGCCGGGCAGCTGACTGAGAGCTGGCAACCGGAGTTGTATCCGGTGTTGGCTCGCCGGCTGCGCATTGCGTTGCCGCCCGGGCGTCGGTTGCGTTTTGCTACTCATCCGCTTCTCAACCGCGGCGCGCGAAACATGACCTTCCGGCATAGCGAACGCGGCACGAGCCGCGGTCCGGTCTACCGCTTTGCATGGCGGAACGTGCCTGCGGCTTCAATGGCGCCTTACCGGCCGCAGCAGCCACCCCCGTTCATTGCGTCCACCTATGCCAGTTGGGCCGCCGTGGCGCGCTGGTATGACCGGCTCGCCGCCCCGGAAACGCGAGCGACGCCGGCGATTCGCGCGGAGGCCGCGCGCCTGACAGCCGGCCAAACCACTCGTGCCGGGAAGCTCCGTGCTTTGTACGATTACGTCGCCGCGAACGTCCGCTACGTGAGCCTGTCGTTTGGGATCGGCCGCGTTCGTCCCCATGCCGCCGCCCAAGTGCTGGCCAATGGCTATGGGGACTGCAAGGACAAGGCCGCGCTGTTGATCGCCTTGCTGCGCGCCTGCGACATTCCTGGTTATTTCGCGCTGCTGGACGCCAGTGGCAGGCTGCAACGCAGTGTTCCCGCGGTGGCCAGCTTCGACCATGCCATCGTGGCGGTACCCGGGCCGGCGGGGATGCGGTTCGTGGACGCCACCGAGCCGGTGCGCTTCGGCGCCCTGCTTGGCGATGCGGGACGTTGGGCGCTGATCGCACGTCCGCCTGGCCAAGCGGGTCCGGCGCTGGTGCGCATTCCGGCGGAGACCGCGGCGGACAACGAGACGCGGGAAACGGACGAGATCAAGGTGCAGAGCAACGGCAATATCCGCGCCGATTGCAGGCAGCGCTTCAACCCCCTGGCGGGTCTGTTCGCGCGGCTTGCTCTGCATCTGGCGCCGGCCGGGCACAAGCATCAAATCCAGGAGATCCTCGCCCGAGCATTGGCGACGGGCACGACATTGGTGAGCTTTCACGCCACGCCGTGGCCTGGACTCAACCGGCCATTCGAGGTGCATTCCGAACGGCGCATGGTGGACG
This sequence comes from Acidobacteriota bacterium, assembly GCA_021827785.1. Classification (GTDB taxonomy): domain Bacteria; phylum Acidobacteriota; class Terriglobia; order Terriglobales; family SCQP01; genus JAKAUF01. The sequence goes on from JAKAUF010000272.1 coordinate 4,170, forward strand.
AAGCGGAGGTGACGAAGCCGCCCTTTTCCGTACCGCTGTGGTGGCATATCAATCCAGTGCCGTTGCCCGCCGGCACGCATCGCCGGCGCTGGCCGCTGGAGCTGCGGAGAATGCTGCCCGCCTACCACCAGGTGATACACGTGACACTGCCGCTAGGGTTCATTCCAACGTTGCCCGCCAACACCACCCTGGCGCCCGGCTTTGCGCGCTTTACGATTCAGTACCGCTTCAACGCCGCCCTGCGGCGGATCACCGCCGACGGCCGGTTGGTTTGGCTGCGGGCGCAAATTCCCGCCGCCGCGGCGCCCGCTTACCGCCATTTCCAGAAGGCGGTGGTGAATGCGGAGGCAGGCACGATCCACCTCACGCTGGCGCCGCATGCCGCGCCCGCCGTGCTGGCGGCATCCCTGCGGCGGATGGAGCGCGACGTTCGCCGCGGCAACAATGCCGATGCGGTTGCACTGGGCCGGGCATTGATGGCGGCGGCGCCGCAAATACCCGCCGTGCGCGCCGACCTGGCCTCCGCATGGTTGGCGGAGAAGAAATACCGCTCCGCAATCAAGATATTGCAGCCCCTGGCTCCGGCCGCGGACGCGGAGATGGATGGCCTGCTGGCCCGGGCCCATCTGGGCGTGGGAGATGCGGCGCTGGCGTTGCCGGAGGTGCAGGCCGAACTGAAGGCGATGCCCTACGACGCTGCCGCCACCGGGCTGGAGGGGCGGATTTTCGCCGCGCTCGGGCAGCATGCAGCGGCATTGGAGGCGTACGCCCGCGCCGTGAAACTGGATCCCGCCTCGCCTCGATGGCTCTATCACCTAGGGCGAGAACAGCTCGCCGCCGGCAAGGACGCTGCGGCGCTCGGCAGCTTTCGGAGTGTCGCCGCCGCGCCGACTGCCACCAGCCGGGAGCTGCTGGGAATGGCGCAAGTCGAGCTGGCTACAGGGCGGCCGCCGAGCGTGGCGGCAACCTGGGCGGACCAAGGATTGGCGCAGCAGAACGCGATGCTCCAGGGTCTGGATTGGAGCCGGTTGAGCGCCGGCCAGCGGCGAGGACTCCGCGCCATGCCGGCCGCGGTGGAGGTCTGCGCCCGGCTGCATGCCCAGCAGGGGCAGTCGCCCGCCGCTTTGAGTTTAGGCCGGCTGGCGGTGGCGCTCCGTCCGGATAAGGCGACTTGGGTCGAGCGCCTAGCGAGGTGGGAGCAACGGGCCCAGGGCGCGGCAGCGGCCTTGCCGTTCTGGGTGTTCCTGCTGCGCGAGCCCCGCGCTCCCCCGCACAGCATGCAGCGGCTGCTGGCGGCCTATCACGCGCTGCCCAAGCCTTCCGCGCTGCCCGTGGATCTCTACCTGGCGCAACATCCGGCGATCCAGCCGCAGTTTGCGGGACACCCGCTCTGGCCGGCGCCCGCGCCGGCCCAGTACACGGCCATCGCCTGGATTGCCGGCGGACGCGTCGCCTTCTTGCGGGGAACCCTGCCCGCGGCGGAAAAGCGGCGCATCAAGGCCGAACACTTTCCGGTTCCGGAGGTGGCCGGCACGCCGCTGAATTACCTGCTGACCTTCCTGCCGGCGGGCGGTAACGCGCGGATCGTGCCGCCGCCGCCGCTTTCTGGAGGAAAACCATGACAGGCCGCCGCCGGATCGTTGTCTTTAGCCTGGCCATGGCGGCCCTGGCGGGGGTGGCAAGACCGCAAACCGCGGCGGCGCGGAAGTGGGAACGGCAGCAGACGGTCTTCGACCGCCAAATGTCGTTGGGGCGGACGCGCCCGGCGCTGGCGACCGCGCGCGCAATGTGTGTTGCCCATCCCCGCTGGCCTCTCCCCTATGCCTACCGCGCCATCGCTGAGGCCAAGCTGGACCGCTGGACCGCCGCCCGGCGCGACATCGCGCGTGCCCATGCGCGAGGTCTGCGGCCGCGGTATCGCTGGATGTGGGCCGTGGCGCTGGTGCACAGCCCGCGCCGAGCCGACCGCGTGGCGGCCGTCTCCGACGCGCGCGTCGCGCTGCACCACGGACTGGCCACTTGGCCGGCGCTGACCGCGGAGTACGTCTTGGCGTCCCAGCTCGATCCCGCGGCGTTCCTGGCGAAACTCCAGGCCGCGCCGGCGTTACCCGCGCCGGTCCGTTGGCAGGCGGTGGCGACCTACGCGGCAAAGGATGTGCGCTCCTACTGGGCGGCATATACGATGCGCTATTATTGGGGGCCGAGTTCCCGGCGGCCGCGGGTGGTGCGGCGTCCAGCGGCCGCCCACCTCACCCCGTGGTTTCGGTTGGCCGCGCGGGCGTTCGGCGATTCCGGCCAATTGGAAGCCGATCGGGTGATGTGGCTGCTGCACCGGGGACTTCTGACGGCAGCGGCGCGTCGCTTGCAGCGCGCACGGAAGCGCTTCCCGCGAACGGCTAGCCTAGCCGCGGTGGCGGAGGCGCTGCGGCTAGCTGAGGCGCAGCGGACGATGGAACTCGGGTATCCCCGGCGCGTATTGGGACTTTTCCCCGCACCGGAGGCGGCCGGCGTCATAGGCATGATCTGGCGGGCGCGGGCCATGGCGCGGCTCGGCGAATTGCCCGCGGCGCAGGCGCTACTGACGCGCGCCGTCCTGCTGCAAGGGATCGCGTCGCCGTCGGCGCTCGGTCCGCATGCGGCCCAGGCCAACTTGTTCGCGATGGCGATGGCGTACGCCCAGTTTCGTGCAGACGGTCCGCTGAGCGGCGATGCCCTGTATTGGCAGGGCCGAATCGCATTTGCGGCGCACGATTTTGCTACCGCGGCAGCGGCATTTCAGGCGTCGCCGGGGCTCAAGGCCGGCATCCACCCTCGCGGAATCGCGCTGCTCGCCATCAGCTTGCAGCGCGCGGGTGACGCCCGCCAGGCCGGACAACAATGGGGGCGGCTCCAGAAGGAAACGGGTCAGGGCCTTTCGACGATATTCCTCAGTCTGCGCAGCCAGCGTCGCATCGCCAAAACGGTCAGCGTGCAGGGCCGGTTGGCGGCTGTGCTGTGTCATCGTGGTGCGCCTTGGGGAGTTGATGTCCGGGACGGGCTGCTGAACTATCCCCTTCGCATGCCCCGTGCCGTTGCTGGAGTGCCCCATAGCTGCGGGCCGACCGCCCATCAGGAATGGGGAATCGCACGCGCCAACCCCGACGGCGCCTTGCTGCCCCGCTATATTGGCGTATTGCGGCAATGGCGACCGGAGCCGGGTTTCTAGGTTGGGCAAAGCCGCCGATCGCCTGGGGTGCTCCGAAACCGGAATGCCGGGAGGCGCATCTAAATGAATGAGAGAATGCGTCGAGAGGAGTGGAACGGGGGCCCGCGGGTCCGCCGCTAGCCACCGGAATTCCGTATGCAAGTTTTCAAGACCACGCTGCTGCTGACCATTTTGACGCTCGCGTTCCTGCTGGTCGGGGATTGGCTGGGGGGACAGACGGGCATGATCATCGCCTTGGTCTTTGCCGCCGCGCTGAACTTCGGCTCCTATTTCTATTCCGACAAAATCGCCCTGCGCACCTATCAGGCGCAGGCGGTCAGCCGGGAGGAAGCGCCGCGCGTGTATCGCATTTTGGAAAACCTGACGGGCCGGGAGAACCTGCCCATGCCCAAGGTCTATGTCATTCCCACCGATTCGCCGAACGCGTTCGCGACCGGCCGGAATCCGCAGCACGCTTCCGTGGCGGTCACCGCCGGCATCCTCAATTTGCTGAATGACGAGGAGCTGACCGGCGTGCTTGGCCACGAACTCGGCCACGTTCGCAATCGCGATATTTTGATCAGCTCGATCGCCGCCACCGTGGCCGGAGCGATCATGATGATCGCGCGCTTTGCCGGCTGGGCGGCGATGTTCGGCGGCTTCGGCGGGGAGCGCGACCGCGGCGACGGCGGCGTATTCGGGGCGCTGGCGTTGATGATCCTGGCGCCCATCGCCGCGCTCATGATCCAGATGGCGATCTCCCGCTCCCGCGAATACGCCGCTGACGAAAGCGGCGCCAAGTGGACCGGCAACCCGGTGGCATTGGCGCGGGCGCTGGAAAAGCTGGAGAATTACGCCCAGGTGCGGCCCATGGTGGCCACCCCCTCGACCGCGCACTTGTTCATCATCCAGCCGCGGGCGCGGCAAATGTTCGCCAATTTGTTCTCCACGCACCCGCCCATTCCCAAGCGCATTCAACGTTTGATTGGACGTCCCAGCGTCGAGTATCAGTCCACGGAACTCGGCGGCTAGGCGCCAATCGCGCAGAGGGATCTGCTACTCCCTTCACGTGAGGAATTGACCGTCGCGGGCCCCAGGCCCGCCACCGGCGGGGCGTCCGGTCCTGATTGGCGCACCTGCATCACCCAGGCAACCGCGCGTGCCCCCGCGATCCGTGCACCGCCCCCGTTTGGGCGGATTGCCGCTAGCGCTGCTATTGCAGGAGTCTGGAGGCTATGCAAAGCAACCGCTGTCTGCGCGGCGGGGCGGAATTGTTGCTGCTACTCTGCGCCACTGCCAGCGGCGCCGGCTGCGGCAGCCATCGCCAGAGAATCTTTGCGTATCGCTTGCCGAATTATCCCTTGGCGGCACGCGTATCAGCGGCGGCGGTCCGTCTGGGCGGTCGCGCGCCGGCGTCGCGACGCGATTACCGCGAGCCGGCGCGGCGCTCGCGGCGCTTATTCTCCGATACGAGCTACCTTCGGTCTCACCGCCGAAACTCCTTGCGGCGGTCGCAGCGCGCCGGCAGGGAAGCGCGCAACCGGCCCTTCCGCCGTACACCACAGCACGCCAGCCGGCGCCGGTACGGGTATGATCATCGCCGCGGCCGGCCGAAGGACCTCAATCAGATCTCGCTATCTCAGTTGGAGCATATTCCCGGGTTGACCCCCGCCTTGGCCGCACGCATCATTGCCGCCCGGCCGTTCCGCTCCAAACGCACTCTATTGCTGCGCGGCTATTTGCCGCGGGCAGCCTACGACCAGGCAAAACGCTACCTGGTCGTGCATCGCGCCGATCGGATGCGCCGGCGCCGGCGCTAAGCCGCCCGGTGGGTGGAGGGCTGGGCCGTCTTGGCGGCGCGCGCCGCCGTTTTGGCGGCATGTTGTCGGCGGTGTTCCTCCCAGCGCCGCTTGGCCGCTTCCGAGATACGCGCCCGGCCCTCGGGACTCAGCCGATTGCTGGGCGCGCCGGACAGCAATTCCTCCAGCGTGCGAATCGCCTGATTCAACCGCGCCTGCTCGCGCCGCAATTCATCCAGTGACCGTTGCAGTTGAGATGTGTTCACGTTCCACTCACCTTTCTACAAGGAACTCACTCACTTTAGACGAAGATCAGCGCCGGAAGGATGACCTGTCCGGGGGGAACTCTCCCCGCCGGTATGAAATTGGGAATGCGCGAAAGGTGTTCCCGTTCTGAACCTTAATGGCTGCTGGGCCGCTTTAGGATCGGCGGACCCGGGAGCGCCGACTTGGGCGGCGCTGACGGCTTGCGGACCTTGGCCCCGTGGAGGATCTTTTTCAGCCGCATCTGCATCTGATTGAACGCCGAGGTATTGATGATGTACTCGGGGCGCGGGGGCAGATAATCCCGGATCTCCATCTCGCTGCGCTTGATCCGCGCCGGTGTCTGCGGATGGCTGGCAAACGCCCGGGCCATAAATCCCGGTTGCGTTTGCTGATCCTTCTCCAGGGTTTGAAACGCGCGCACGAGTCCGTTCGGGTCGAAGCCCGCCTTCCACAGATACTGAATCCCGAGCCAATCGGCCTCCCGCTCGTCCGCGCGGGAGAAGCGCTCAAACTGCAAAGGCAGGGCGACATTGGCCGCTTCTTCCGCTCCCAACCCCGCCAGCCCCGGACCGGCGGCGATCACCAATGGAATCGAGGCGAGCGACAGCAGGTCACGCTGGGTCATCTTTTTGGTCACATGCCGGCAGGCGACATGACCCAGTTCGTGCGCCATTACCCCCGCCAACTCGTCCTCATCGTGCAGGGCCACGATGGCGCCGCTGTTGACAAAAAAATATCCGCCGGGCAGGGTGAAGGCATTGACCTGCGGGTTGCGCAAAACGTAGACCGTGACCGGGATGTGGACGTCGGAGTTGCGCACTATGTTCTGCGCCAGGCGGTTGACAAACTCATCCACCACCGGATCCTTGATGACCACGCTGGTAGCCAGAATTTGGTGCGCCCAGGCCTGGCCCATGGCCAGCGCCTTTTTCGCTGAATAGAAATTCAATCCCCCGGCGACATTGCGATGGCCGATCAGGTAGACATCGTTGATCGGCTTCTGCTTGTTGGGGTTGTACTTCTGCGCCATCAGCGGAATGCAGAGCGCCGGCGCCAGCAGCAGGCTCAGCGCCACCCCCGGGACCCAGCGGCGCA
>JAKAUF010000169.1 GCA_021827785.1 Acidobacteriota bacterium
GCGGGAGGTGACGTCCGCGGCGTCGTTCGCGGCGCAGCTCCGGTTGGCGCGGCAAATGGTCAATGCCATGGCGGCCAGTTACGCGGGCCACCAGGCGATCCAAGCCTGGTTGAAAGCCCCGGCGCGCACCCCGGCCCAGAAAAAAGCCGTGCGCGCTCTGGACCGGGGCAGCCGCGGGCATCCGGGCTTTGCCGGCCTCAATATTCAGTTGAAGGCGTTTTTGGAGGATGTGGAAAGCGCCGATGCCGCGCCTACCCCGGCCATGGAAGCGGCGGGACGGCGATATCAAAGCCAACTGAAAACGCTGCAAGCCGCCTGGGCCCAATTGCAGGCGGGCCACACCCCCTAGGCCGGCCGGAGCCGTGCCCGTATTGCCGGCGCACTCCAGCCAGTCGGCGGCCTACGCGGCTTTGGCCCAGGGGTCGAGCACGACCTTGATGCACTCGTTCTTCTTCTTGAGGAACAGATCGTAGGCTTGCGGCGCCTGTTGCAGCGGGAAGTGGTGGCTGATGATGCTGGAGGGGTCAATTTCGCCCCGCTCGATGCGCTCCAGCAATGGCCGGAGGTAGCGATGCACGTGGGTCTGGCCGGTGGCGAAGTGACAGGCTTTGCCGAAGATCGCGCCGAGCGGGAATTTGTCCACATAGCCGCCGTAGACGCCGGGCACGGAAATGTGTCCGCCTTTGCGGCAGGCCATGATCACCTCGCGTAGCGCGGTCGGACGGTCGGTTTCCAGCTTCAACTGCTGCTTCACCACGTCATAGAAGCCGCCGAGGCTGTGGGCGAAGGCTTCCATGCCGACGGCGTCAATCACTCCGTCCGGGCCGGCGCCGGCGGTGGCCTCGCGCAGCCGTTCCTGAATATTGCCCTCCCCGGCGTCCAGGGTCTCCGCGCCGGCGGCCTCCGCCAGGCGCAGACGGCCAGGGTAACTGTCAATGGCGATCACGCGATCCGCGCCCAGCAGAAACGCGCTGCGGATGGCGAACTGGCCGACCGGGCCGCAGCCCCAAACCGCGACGGTATCGCCCTGCTGGATGCCGGCGTTTTCCGCCGCCATGTAGCCAGTGGGGAAGATGTCGGAGAGAAACAGCACCTTCTCGTCCGGCAGATCGGATTCGATTTTGATGGGTCCGACGTCGGCGAAGGGCACGCGCACGTATTGCGCCTGGCCGCCGGCATAGCCGCCCATCATGTGCGAGTACCCGAACAAACCGGAGCCGGAGTAGCCATAGAGCTTTTCCAAGACCCAGGCGTTGGGATTGGAGTTGTCGCAACAGGACCAAAGTTGGTGGCGGCAGAAGAAGCAGTTGCCGCAGGCGATGGTGAAGGGCACGACGACGCGGTCGCCGACGCGCAGGTTCTTGACCGCCGCACCGACCTCGATGACCTCGCCCATGAATTCGTGGCCCAGGATGTCGCCCGCCTCCAGGGTGGGGATATAGCCGTCATACAAGTGAAGATCCGAGCCGCAGATCGCGGTGCGCGTGACGCGCAAAATGGCGTCGCGGGGATTGAGCAGCTTGGGGTCGGGAACGTTTTCCACGCTGACCGAATGTTTGCCATACCAGCAAAGAGCCTTCATGCCTCACCTCGTTCGCATCGCAGCCAATGGCCTAGCGGCCTGCCTCCAGCGCGGGAGAACCCGCCCGCCGCTTCCGGGCGTAGCCTTACGCGGTGCCGGTGCGTTCCAGCCATTCCGGGCGCAGCGGCGTCGGCTCATGCACCGGCGGAGCAGGGGAGAAGAGCGGCGCCAGTTCCGCCAATCGCGTCCGTGGTCCGTGCGGCTGGCCGGCGATGGTGGCGATTTCACCCGCCTCCATCCATTGCTTGAAGCGCCGCAGTCCTTCCCGCGCCACTTGCCCCGGGGCTTCGCCGACCAAAGCGAGCATTCCGCGCCAAGCGCTGGGCACGCGGTAGCTCCATCGCAGTTCCACGCGCGTCCCCCGTTGCGGCGGGCCGGGGCGGAAGTGAATCTCGCCGGAATGCTTGAACCCCATGCCCGCGGCCGAGCGCCACGCCAACGTCCGCCCCGGCTGGTCATCCGTGATCTCGCAATCCCATTCCAGCTTGCCGCTCAAGCGGCTGCGCGCCACCCAATGCGAATGTTTGTCATCCCGTACCGTCACCGATTCGAGGTGCGGAAAGAAGCGGGGCAGATCTTCCAAGCGCCGCCATGCGGCGTAGACCTCGTCGGGAGGACGGTTGATCATGACCGACCGCGCCAGCCGGCGCCGTCCGGGGCGATGGGCCAACTCCGCGCCCGGGCGGCGGTTGGCGGCGCCACGCAGCAGCAAGTAGCTGCCGGCCGCGGCGGCGGGAATGGCCAGTGCGCCACGCCGCAGGGCGGCATAGCCCAGCAACGCCGCCCCCGCGCCGATCCAACTCCAGCGCTCGGGGGCGGAAAGGGAAGTGAAACGGGAATCGCTCACGGCAGGCTCCGGTTGAGCGGATGCCCGCGTAGCTAGGCAGGTTGGTTCGTCGGCGGCGGGCCCCGAGGCGGCGCCGGGCACGCGCGCTTGGGCCGGCCTCGGCCGACCCCTTGCGCGATACGCCTGCCGGCGCGCCGCACCCGCCGCGAACTAATGCAGCGTATAGAGATATGCGGCGATGTTGCGGGCGTCGGTAGGGGTTACGCCCATGTCCGGCATGTCCGTGGCGGCGAGGATGGCATGTGGGTTTTCAATCCAGCGTTCCAAATTGCGCGGGTTGTTGGCCAGCAGGCCGGCCAGCACGGAGCGCCGCGCGAGGTGCGTGAGCGGCGGTCCGACCGTGGCTCGTGCTCCGGGCACCCCGGGAATGGCATGGCAGGACGCGCAGCCGTAGGCGCGCATGACCGCCCGCCCCGCGGCCGGATCGCCCTGCGTCACGCGGATGGCGCCATGATGCGGGCCGAGATAGGCGCCGCCTAAGACGGCCAGCGCCAGCACCGCCGGCGCTTCCCACAACCAATTTCCAAGTCGCCTTTGCCCCATGGCCGTTACCTCAACGCCGCGCGCCGGCGGCGGCGCGCGGAACCGGCTCGGGCCGCCGCTGCTCCATTTCCCGCAGCCAGGCGGCCATCAGCAGCAGACCGGCCACGGTGAACAGCGTGCCCGCGGGAATCCACATGATCAGTCCGCCGAGCTGCTGATCCTGCAAGGCGGTGAGATGCCAGGCGAGGGTTCTGCCGGCATAAATGGGATACCAGACGGAGGTGGAAAACGTCAGCAAGGCGCCGAGCAGGCTTTCATGCGCCGCGGTGGTGAAGACATAGAGCACGGCGGCGCCGAGGTGCAATCCCGACTCCCGGCGGCAAAACAGCGCCCACCAAAACAGCAGCGCGCTGCCCAGAAAGCACAGGTGCTGCGCGGCGTGGACCCATTCCCGCGCCACCGCCGCGTCGTACAGCACCGGGGCGTGCCACAGCCAGACCGTGCCGCCGTGCAGCGCCCAGGCCGAGCGCGGTTCGGTCAGCGCCCGCCAGGCGCGGTGGAACGGCCGGGCGGCGCGGCCGGCGGCGCGCCGCCACGACAGCGGCAAGCCCCACAGGAAGGGCAGCAGCGGGCGGCTGTAGGCAAACAGCGGCGCCGCCACCATCATCAGGATTTCGTGTTCGGCCATATGGGCCGAAAACAGCGTGTCGCTGAGCGCCGCCAAAGGAGAAATGAGGGCGATGAAGATGCTGGCGCAGCCGGCGAAAAAACTCACCGCCTGCCACCGCGGCGCCCTTCTCGGGCCCAATCGCCGCCGCATTCGCAGCCAGCCGGCGGAATACAGTCCCAGGCTGATGGCCCACGGCGCCACGACCCACGGCTCCCAGCTCCAGCGGCGCCACAATGTGGCGGGAGTGACGAGCACGGCGTGGGTCGCGGCCAGCAACTCGCCATTGGTTGGCGCGCTGCCCCGGCTAGTTGCCTAGGGCAGGGAAAACAAATGGGATGGTGGGACATTCCGCCGGCGCGGAGCCGCGGCTGCACCGGGGGTGCTCGCCGACAGGCGCGCGGCGCGGCTTAGGCGCTTTCGTCGGCGCTGGGCCCGTATATCGAAGGCAGCGCGACGTCGTTCAGCCGCAGATAGACGCTGAGCTGCCCCCGGTGGTGAATCATGTGGCTCATCGCCAGCATGCGGATCGCGCCCAAACGGGGCAACTGGAAGATGATCTTCGCGCCGTTGCGCATCGTCCAAAGCTGGCCCAACGCCTCGTCGGAGGCCGCGCTGAGCGCCGCCCACCCTTTGGCCGCGGCGGCATCAAACATCGCCAGGAGTTCCTGGCTGCTGCCCGCCGTGCGCGGCGCCTCGCCGCGCATCGCCAAGTCGAGGCCTGCGCCACCCAGCACAAAAGCACAGTGGCCCGGCAACTGCGCGATGTGCGTGGCCAAATGGCCCAGCGTCATGGATTTGGCGTGGGGCCGCCAATCAAAATGGGCTTCCGGCGCCCGCTCCAGCACACGGCGGGTGGTGGCCAGTTCGCGTTCCAATTCCGGCAACAAAGCATCACGCAGCGCCATTCTTCGTCCACCTTTCTCCACGCGCGGGGCCCGCGTCTATCACCCGCGCCGATCCATGAGTACTTGCCGGCCGCCGGGGCCCATGGCGCGCCGCGGCCGCGGCGCGATCCGGAACGACGTCCATCCGCCGGCGCTAATGCGGGTCGGACGCGGCGATGAACTTCACCATGTCGGCGTGCAGCTGCGCGCTGGCCTTGGTGTCAATGTAGATCATGTGTCCGGTCAGGAAATGATCGGCGGTGATGTTGTGCGCCCGCACCTGAGGCGAAACGCGCAAATGCGCCAGTGTCCACTCCACGCCGTAGTACACCGTGGCGAAGTCGTAATAGCCCATGCCCACGAACAAATGCATGTTGGGATTGCGGGCGAAGGCCTGCTCCAGCGACGGCACCACGTTGTAGCTACCCGGCCAGGGACCGATGCCGCCGCCCAGCACGTAGTACACGCGGTCGGTCTTGTACTTCAGCTGCGTGCGCAAATAGTCCATGAACGCCGGTGGAAAGGCCAAAGTGATGTTGGCGTCGCTGGCGTCGAAGGCGGTGCGGTTGGAGCCGGCATCCATCTCATAAGCGGTGAAGCGGCTGTCTAGGCGTCCCGTCATTAGGTGCTGGGAGCGCAGCAGTTGTGTGCTGAACCGCCAAAGCGACACGCGCATGTTGTTGTCGGCGATAAAGCGCGGCGAAAGCCCCAGCAGCTGGGACATCTGCGCGATCACCGCCCGGCGCTGCGCCGCCGGCAGCCGGTGGCCCATGTACAGCGCATGCAGGTAGGTGGTGGAGGCGAACTGCTGCGCCTTGTGCGCCATCTCCTCGGGCGTCAGTTTTTCCAGCGCCGGCGCCAGCTTGTGGTGGTACCAGGCGGTCATGGCCATGGTGGGGAAATAGCTGACGTAATGGTTGTCGCCGGCGTTGGCCTGGGTGCTGATGATCGTCGAAAGCAGCACCACGCCATTGAGCGCGATCCCTTGCCGGGTTAAGTAGCCGGAAAGGTCGGCCGCTCGTGTCGTCCCGTAGCTTTCGCCCAGCACGAACTTGGGCGACTCCCAGCGGTTATAGCGCACCAGGAACATGCGGATGAACTCGGCCATGGAGGCCATGTCCCGGCTCACGCCCCAGAACTTTTTGCCCCATTGCGGCTTCATCGCCCGGCTGAAGCCGGTGCCGATGGGATCAATGAAGACCAAGTCGGCTTTATCCAGCAGCGTGCTGGGGTTGGTTTCCCAGTGATACGGCGGCGCCGGCGCCAGGCCGTTCGGTTCCAGCGCCACCTTGATCGGCCCCAAGCCGCCGATGTGCAGCCAAATGGTGGAGGAGCCCGGACCGCCGTTGAAGACGAAGAACACTGGCCGCCGCTGCAAATCCTTCACGCCGTCCTTGGCGTAGTACACATAGAACATCTGGCCCAGCGTCACGCCGGTGGTGGCGTCGCGGATGGGCATCATGCCGGTGTACGCGGTGTAGCGCAGCACCTGGCCGTGCAGCGTGATCTGGTGATGGGTGATCACCATGGCCGGCGCCGGCGGTTGCACCGGACCGGGCAAGGCGGCCTTCGGCGGCAGCTTTTCCTGAAAGTGGTAGCGGAAGAACGAATTCGGCGTCGGCCGGTGATAGTACTGCGCGGCGGCGGCGGTCACCAATCCCAGGACGGCGGCGGCGGGCAGCAGGCGGCGAGAGAGGCGCATGGTCACTCCAGTCAGTAGCAAGCGGTTGGGGGAACCCCGAGTTGTACACCAAAATGCACCCGGGCCGCAAGCGCCGCCGCCGGTGGCTAACCGGCCATGGAACCATTAGGATGAACGCGGCGAGTTAGACGGCCGCGGCGGGGCGGGTTACTTTGCATCCGTCCCGATGCCCGCCGGGTGTCGCGTGGCCGCCGTTCCACGCTGGCTGGAGCCCGCGGCTATCGGCGGAAATCACCCGCGAGGCAAATACGCCGGGCCTCCCTAAGCCGGTGTATGCTGGCAATCGCCGGGAGCAGGAAGCTGGTGCGGCGGCAAGCAGCGAATACGGCGGCGGGCGGAGGGATAGCTCGCACGATGCTGGCGGCGGCGCTGGCCGTGGGCGTGCCGGCGCTGGCCGGCTGTGCCCGCCGCGCGGCGACGGCCCGGTCCCCAGCGGCCGCGGCAAGCATAGCCCCGCGCGCGCATTGGGGAACCATCGCCCGCACGGTGCGCATCACCGGCCGCATCGTCCCGGCGCGCTCCGCCGTGCTGCTGGTTCCGCAACTCAACCAGCGCTTCGCCCGGCTCACCCTCTCCTATCTGGCGCCCGCGGGCATTCACGTCCAGCGGGGCCAGGTGGTGGCGGCGTTTGACCGCACCCAGTTGCAGGACGCCGCCGCCGACGCCGCGGCGGAGTACCGGGGGTTAACCTCGCAGGTGCGGGAGACCGTGGCCAAGAATGCCGCCCAGGCGGCGCAGCGCGCAGTGGCCCTGCGCCAAGCGTTGTCGGCGCAAGGGCATGCCCGGCTGGAGCTGGAGAAACGGCCGGTGTTGACCGCCTTGCAAATCGCCACCGATCAGGTGCAGTTGGCCGACGCCACGGCTCATGTGCGCGCCCTGCGCGCCGCCGACGCCTGGCTGGCCAAGGAGGCGGCGGCCAAGCTCCATGCCGCCCGCTTGCAGCGCGACCAACAAAGGATCTTGTGGCGGCGGGCGGAGGCCGACAGCCGAGAACTGGTGCTACGCGCGCCCATGGCGGGCATGCTGGCCAGCGCCCTGCCGCCCTACTACGGCAAACCGGCGCCCGGCACGCCGCTCTACAGCGGCGTGCCGCTGCTGCGCGTCTTCGATCCTCGCCACATGCTGGTGCGGGCGCGATTGAGTGAGATGGATTTGGCCTGGGTGCCGCCGCACGCCAGGGTGCGGGTGCGGGTGGACGCTTATCCGGGGTTGGTCTTGCCGGCGCATTTGCTGCGCATCAATCCCATTGCCGTGAGCCCAATGTTCACCTCCATCCACAACTTCACCGCCACCTTCGTTTTGGACCGCAACGATCCGCGGGCACTGCCGGATTTGAACGCTTCGCTGGCGATCGCCTCCCGCCCGCGGGCGGGCTGGCTGCTGCCGCGCCGCGACGTGCACTATTTCCACGGGCAGGCGTTCGTGTGGGCAAGCGCGCCGCGCGGCCGCCGGCGGCGGCCGGTCCAAGTGGTGACCTTTGCGGGCCCATGGATTCAAGTACGGGCGCCTTGGCTGGGGCCCGCCCCGCGCCGTCGCCCTGCCGACGGAGCGCGGCCATGAACGCGTCCTGGCAGGGCAAACGCTGGTGGGCGCTGGCGGCGGCGGTGGCCGCCCTGGGCGGCGGCGGCTGGCTGGCGCGGCGGCCATGGCGCGGCGCCGAAAACCTGCCGACCGCGGTGGTGCAGCGCGGCGACCTGAATGAATTCGTCCGCTGCCGCGGCAAGCTCGCGGTGCGGCAGGCGGCGTTCCTCATCGTTCCGCGCGGCGTCGAAAACCTGCGCATCGTCTTCTTGGCGCCGGGGGGCTCGCGCGTGCGGCGCGGCCAGGTGGTCGTCCGGCTGGACGTTTCCGGGTTGCAGCAAAAGGCGCGGCAGCGGGCGCTGGCGCTGCGCACCGCGCGCGCCAAGCTGCGCCAGGCGGAGACGCAAACCCAGATCACCCACCAGCAGGACCTGCTGGCGCTGGTCGAGGACCAGGTGGCCGCGGGCCGCGCCCAGCTCCAGGCGCGGCGCGAGTCCATCCTCAGCCGCATCGCCGGTCAGGAAAGCCGCTTGGCGCTGGCCACGGCCCAGGCCAAGGTGACGGCGCAGCGGGCCGAAGCGCGTTTGCACGCGGCGGCGGCGGTGGCGCAGTTGCAGGCGCTGCGCCAAGCGCGGGACAAGGCGGCGGCGGAGCTGCGCCGGGAACAGAGTGTCATCGCCGCGGCCACGCTCCGCGCTCCCAGCGCCGGGCTGGTCACCTACATGATGAATTACGACAATTTCACCAATCCCCATGCCTACCGCGTGGGCGATTCGGTGTCCGCCGGGGATGAGATCGGGCAGATTCCCAACCTGCAAACCCTGGAAATTCACGCCAATTTGCCCCAGACCGACCGCGGCCAGGTGCGGAACGGGGATCCGGTGCGGGCGCGGGTCTCGGCCCTGCCGGAGGCGCGCTTCACGGGCCGCGTCGCGCGCATCGCGCAGTTGACCAGCTTGGACTTCAGCGGCAGCTGGCCGCCGCCGCGGATTTTTCAGTTGGCCGCCACGCTGGACCATCCCGACCCCCGGCTGCGCCCGCAGATGACCGCCACGGTGCGCGTGGTCACGCGGCGGTTGCGCCACGTGCTGCTGGTTCCGGCGCAAGCGGTCTTCACGCGGCGCGGCAAGGCCATCGTGTATGTGGAGCAGGGCGGCGCCTTTCGTCCGCGGCGGGTGACGGTGCTGGGCCGCAACCCCACCGAGGCGGCGCTGCGCGGCCTGGTCCCCGGACTGCGCGTGGCCCTGACGCGGCCCGGAGCCAAACCTCGCGCTCGCGCCGCCGCCAACCCCGCCGGCGCGGAAGGAGCCAATCCATGAGCGCGGACACGGCCCGCGCCGTCGCCCCCGCCCTCGTTCCCTATCGCCGCCGTTCGCGCCGGCGCTGGCTCTGGGCCGCCGTCACGGCAGCCGTCGTGGCCGGCGGCGCGGCGGCGGCGTGGTATGGCTGGCGGGCGTGGCAATCCGCCGCGCCCGCCGCGATCCCGACCTTCCGCATTGCGCCCGGAACCGTGCGCATCGTCGCCTACGCCAAGGGCACGCTGCAAGGCGGCCAGGCGGACCGCTTGCTGGCCCCCAGCATCGGCGGCGCCATGCCGCGCATCAGCTTTTTGCTGCCCGCCGGCACGGAGGTTCACGCGGGCGAGGTCGTGGTGCGCTTCAACACCGGGCAGGAGCAGTTTCAGCTCGCCAAGGCCCTCGACGCCGCTCAGGCCGCGCGGGCCAACATCGCCGCGGCGCGCGACCAGGCGCGGGCCCAGGCCATCCAGGACGCGTATTCGCTCCAGCACGCGCGCTTTGAGGTGCAGTTGGCCAAGATCGCCGTGCGCCAAAATCCCTTGCTGCCGGTGCTGACCGCGCGGCAAAACCTGCTGACCCTGCGCTCCGCCCGGGCGGAGCTGCGGCAATGGGAGCGGGACGCGGCCAAACGGCAGGCCAGCGGGCGGGGAATGATCGCCATCCAGCTCGCCGCCGCCGCCAAGGCGCAAAGCCAGGCGGCGGCCGCGCGGCGGCATATCGCCGCCATGACCTTGCGCGCCGCGCGGGCGGGCTACGTCGCCATCGAGCCGGATACCAGCGGCATGATGGACATTTTCCCGGGCATGACGGTCCAGCCGTATCACGTCGGCGCCCAAGCCTCGCCGGGCACGGTGGTGGCGGAGATCCCGGATCTTAGCGAACTGCGCGTGCGGGCGCACCTGGGTGAAGCGGGCAGCGCGTACGTGGCCAAGGGTCAAAGCGCGGAGGTGCAAATCGAGGGGCTGCCCGGTCGGGTCTTTCCCGCCCGTGTCTTGCGCGTCTCCGGGCTTCAGGGCAACGTTTTCTCCCCCGGCCAAAGCGAAACCTGCGTGCTGGCGCTGCGCGGCAGCGATCCGGCGCTGCGTCCCGGCATGGACGCGCGGGCGCGAATCGTCCTCAGCCAAATGCGCCATGTGCTCTGGGCGCCGGCCGAGGCTCTCTTTCGCCAAAACGGCAAATCCATCGTCTATGTGCGGCGCGGCGGCGCCTTTTCGCCCCAGCCGGTGAAGGTGCTGCGCCAGGGCGCCACGCGCGTCGCCATCGCCGGCGTCGCGGCGGGCACGGTCATCGCCCTCAGCAATCCCCTCGCCGCCGGAAAGGCGCAGCCGTGAGCCCGCAAGGCGTACTCGGCGCTTCCAATCCCCCGCCGGGCGGAACTGCCGGCGCGGGCCGGCCCGCCGCGTCTT
The DNA here is from genome assembly GCA_021827785.1 of Acidobacteriota bacterium. Taxonomy (GTDB): domain Bacteria; phylum Acidobacteriota; class Terriglobia; order Terriglobales; family SCQP01; genus JAKAUF01. Next base: position 10,394 of record JAKAUF010000169.1, read on the forward strand.
GGCGCCGCTACCTTGGCGATCTGGCGCTGGCCGGAGAG
>JAKAUF010000295.1 GCA_021827785.1 Acidobacteriota bacterium
CGCTGCGCGTTGGGGACCCCGGCTTTGGGGGCCGCGCCGCGTCGCTTGCCGGGGGCGGGCCGCCGCGATTGCCGGCGCGCCTGCGGCGCGGGGGAATTTCGCGGCCTTTCCGCGCCCGCTTTGCTCCCCGAGCAAACGGCGCGGCCCCCGCGAGCGGACCCAGGCTATAGCCGCGCGGAGTGGAGGGCCGGCGCGGCGCCGAGGATCTCCCGCACCCGGTCCACCACCCCATCCGGAGTAAACGGCTTCAGCAGCAAGTGGGCGCCCAGCTCGGAGGCGGTCTGTGCCGCGGCCAGGCGCTCGGCAAAGGCGGTAATGGCCAGAAAGCGGATTTCCGGCCGCAAGCCGCGCATCTGCCGGCAAAGGTTCCAGCCTTCGCCATTGGCGCCGCCGGGTTCGACGAACAGCAAATGGATCGGGAGGGGATTCACACGGGCCTGCTCCAGCGCCTGCTCCGGCGCGGCCGCTTCCAGCACCGTGTAGCCGCCCTGCTCCAACGCCGCGCGCAGCGCGGCGCGCAGGTTGGCGTCGGGCTGAAGGCACAACACCGTCGGGCGGGCCGTGGCCACCGCCTCCGGCGCGGAACGCGCGGGCAACCAAATCTCAAACGTCGCGCCCTGCCCCGGCGCGCTGCGCACCCGCAGGTCGCCACCGCTCAGCTGCGCCATGCCGAGAATTCCCGCCAGCCCCAGGCCGGAACCCCGCCCCACCTCTTGCGTGGTGTAAAACGGCTCGAAGATGCGGGCCTGCACCTCGGGCGCCATGCCCACGCCGCTGTCGGCGAGGGCCACGACCGCGTAGCGGCCGGGAACCAATGCGCGCGCGCCCTCGCGCTGCCCGGAGGCCAGCTCGCGGTTAAAGGTGGACACGCGCAGGGAGCCGCCCTCCGGCATGGCGGAACGCGCGTTGCCCGCGAGGTGCACGAGGGCTTGCTCGATTTCCCGGCGGTCGCCCTGCACCCAATCGAGTCCGGGCGACAGGTCCAACTGGATCTCCACCCCTTCCCCCATCACGCTGCGCAGCAGCGGCCAACAGGAGCGCACGCAGGCGTTCAGGTCCACCGGCTCCAAACTCACCGGCAACTGCCGTCCAAAGGCCAGCAGTTGCCGCGTGAGGCCCGCGGCGCGCTGGGCGGCGGCGCTGATCGCCTCCAGGCGTTCCTGTTGCCGCGCCGCCGGCTCGGCTTGCATGGCCAGCATTTCGCATTGGCCGCTGATGACCGTCAGGAGGTTGTTGAAGTCGTGGGCCACGCCGCCGGCCAACTTGCCCACGGCTTCCATCTTCATGCTTTCCCGCAGCCGCGCCTCCAATTGCCGCCGCTCGGTGATGTCAATCACCGTGCCTTGCAGCAACTCCTCGCCGCGCTCGTCGCGGATGAGGCCGGTGTTTTCCAAGACCCAGATTTCGCCGCCGTCCTTGCGGCGGAAGCGCACCTCGAAGTTCGTCACCGATCCTTGGCGCCGCAGCTGCTCCACATGCAACGCGCGATCCGCCGGACCGAAGTACAAATCCGCCGCCGGGTGGGCCAATAATTCGGCGCGGGAATCGTAGCCCATCATGGCGGTAAAGGCATCGTTGACGTCCAACAGCCGCCCCTGCGGCGTGCTCAGGAAGACGCCGCAGAGACTGCGCTCGAACAGTGACCGGTACATGCGCTCGGAGGCCAGCAACGCCTCCTGCGCCTGGCGGCGGTCGCTAATGTCGCGCACAATGCCGAGCAGGCCGGCGATCTCCCCGTCCGCGCCGCGGAGCGGCAGTTCGGTGACCAGCGCCCAGGTGGCCCTCCCGTCCCGCCAGACTTCGCGCTGCTCCCAATTGACGATCGCCTCTCCCTGGGTCAGGACGCGATCGTCACGCGCGCGAAACGCCTCGGCCAGTTCGGGCGTGAAAAAGTCCGCGTCGGTCTTGCCCAGCGCCTGGCGGGAATCGCTGAGCCCCAGCTTGCGTCCCAAGGCGTGGTTCGCCTGGACGAAGCGGAGCTGCCGGTCCTTGATAAAGATGGAGTCCGGGACCGCTTGCATCAGCAACTGCAACAAATAGCTTTCCCGCCCCAGCATTTCTGGGGCCGGACCGGTACCAGCGGCGGCGCCAGCGGGCGCCGGCGATGCGGGGGCGGCGGCAACCCCGTCGAGCGCCGCGCCGACGGGCTCGACGGGACTCCGAATCCACAGGCGGATGCCCCGACCCACGGCGGCGTCTTCGCGCTGCGCCTGGAGCCACAAAGCGGGGATGCCGACGCCGAGCAGCATCGGTTCCAAGCGCAGGTCCAACGGCGGCGTGTCGGGGACGGGCGGCCCCATGGCCAACGGCGCCAGCGCGGAACGCAGGCCCGTTCCATCCCATCGGCCCCGGCCCAGTTCCTCGACGCCGCGCCCGAGGATCTCGGCGGCATTCAGGCCCAGCAAGCGGCAAAACGCCGCGTCCGCCGATTGCAGGCGCAATTCGGCGTCAATCACCGCGCCCGGCAGACCTACACCTGGAGCCAGGCGGCCACGTTCGATCCTCTCACTCATACCCGACGCACAGCGATAGCAAAGACAGTAGCAAAGTTGCAAGGAAGCGCACAACTGGCCGATCTGGTTCAGGTATCCAGGCAGGAACCCACCATGAGAGTTTCCTCATTCCGCCGCCGGAGTTTGTCCCCGGCGGCCGGGGGCACTAGGATAAGTGAATGAAAGCAATCGCAATCCAGCCCGGCGTCGGCCAGCCCCATTGGGTGGACCGGACGCAGCCCACCATAACCGCCGCCAACCAAGTGTTGCTGCGGGTGCTCCGCGTCGGCATCTGCGGCACTGACCGGGAGGAGATCCTTGGGGGCCGGTCGAAGGCGCCGGAGGGGCAAAAGGAGCTGGTGATCGGCCATGAGATGCTGGGCCGGGTGGAAAAAGTGGGCGACCAGGTCACCCGCGCCAAGCCGGGCGACCTGGCGGTGTTCACCGTGCGGCGCGTCTGCGGCGAATGCCTGCCCTGCGCCATGAACCGCCCCGACATGTGCCTGACGGGCAAATATCACGAGCGCGGCATTTGGGGCATGGACGGCTACCAAACCGAATACGTGGTGGACCAGGAACAATATTTGGTCCGCCTGGCGCCGGAACTGGCCGACATCGGCGTGCTGGCCGAACCGATGTCGGTGGCGGAAAAGGCGATTGACGAGGCGGGCCGCATTCAAGCCGGCCGCCTGCCGCAGGCCTCCGCCGCCCCGGATTGGTGGTTTGGGCGGCCCTGCCTGGTGGCCGGCTTGGGACCCATCGGCCTATTGGCCGCTCTGGCGCTGCGGGTGCGCGGCGCCACGGTATACGGCCTCGATATCGTTCCCGAGGCGTCGGCGCGGCCGCAGTGGCTGCTGGCCATCGGCGGGCAATATATCAATGGGCAGGAGATTCCCCCGGACAAGATCGCCTCCTTGCGGCGGAGCATGGACGTGATCATCGAAGCGGCGGGCATCGCCTCGCTGTCGTTCAATTTGCTCGATGCCCTGGGCGCGAATGGGGTGATGGTGCTCACCGGATTACCCGACGGGGACCGTCCCATCGAGCTGAATGGCGCGGCGCTGGTGCGCGGACTGGTGCTGGGCAACCAGGCGATCGCGGGCAGCGTCAACGCCGCGCGCGATCATTTTCAGCTTGGCGTGGACGATATGCTGTCGGCGGAATTGCGCTGGCCGGGACACGTAGCCAAGCTGATCACTCATCACTATGCCGCGCAGGACTTCGCGACCGGATTTTCCCAGCATCCCGACGACGAAATCAAAGCCGTGATCGAATGGGCGCAGTAGGCTGCGGCGCATCGCCGCGCGCCGGCGAAGGAACCAACCCAGGGACCAGGGCGGACGGCGCCCACGGAGTCGCGCTCGGGGCCACCCCGGCCGCCGGGGACAGGCCGCTTGCTAAACTAAAACGAGGATTTTTGGAGGCTGAACATGCCGCTCAAGCCGGGGCTTTACGCCCGTTTTCAAACTAACCATGGCGCATTCGTGGCGCGCTTGTTTCCGGAGCAAGCGCCGGAAACCGTCGCGAATTTCACCGGCCTAGCCAGCGGCCAGAAAGAGTTCGTGGATCCCAAGACGCGGCAGAAAGCCCGCCGGCCCTTCTACGATGGATTGCAATTCCATCGCGTGATTCCCGACTTCATGATCCAGGGCGGCGATCCCTTGGGCACGGGCACCGGCGGGCCGGGATACCAGTTCCAGGATGAGTTTCACCCCGACCTGCGGCACGGCGAGGCGGGCATGCTGTCCATGGCCAACGCGGGGCCCAACACCAACGGTTCGCAGTTTTTCGTCACCGTCGCGCCGACCCCGTGGCTGGACAACCGGCACACGGTGTTTGGGCAGGTGGTGGAAGGTTTGGATGTGGTGAAACGGATCTCCGAGGCGCCGCGCGACCGGCAGGACCGGCCGAAGCAACCGGTGACGATCGAAAAGCTGACCATCGAAACGGTGGCCTAAGCCCGCCGGCTGGCGCGGAGTCATTCTCATGGACCTGATCACGCCCCGGATGCGGTTCCGCTGGAACCGGTGGAAGAACCGCTGGTTTCGCACCCGGGAATCGGCGCGGGAATCGGCGCGGGGGGTGTTCGTGGAGCAGAAGATGTGCCCCTCCTGCCGCGCCTTGGTGAACCGCCGCGACCGGCAATGCCCGTATTGCGGCCAGCGGCTGCGCGTGCTGGGCACCGGCCCCGCCGGCCGTCTGCTGTCGCGCTTCCTGCCCCAGACCGCGCCGGTGACCAGCCTGCTTCTGCTTGGCAATCTGCTCATGTTCGCCGTGGAAATGCTGCTGAGCCACACGGGGTCCTTGCTGCAGCCGGTGGGCAACACCGCCATCGTGCGCCTGGGACTGAGCCTGCCGATGCCGCTCATGCTGGCGAGCGGCCAGTATTGGCGCTGGGTGACGGCGATGTTTTTGCACGCCGGCTGGATGCACATCGGCTTCAACATGCTGGCGCTGTACTATCTGGGCCCGACCTGCGAATCGCTGTATGGGCCGGCCAAGTTCCTCAGCATCTACCTGGCCACCGGCTTCATTGGCAACATCGTCGCCAGCGCGGCGAACACCGCGGTCCTGGGAGCGTCGGGAGCGCTATTCGGGCTGCTGGGGCTGATGATCACCTACGGATGGGGCCGGCACGACGGCATGTCGCGGCAGGTGCGTTCCCAGGGCTGGTCCTGGACGATCTTCGCCCTGCTGTTCACCGTCGCCGGGCCCGCCCTGGGGTTCGGGGAGATCAGTCTGGCGGCGCACCTGGGCGGCTTGCTGAGCGGCGCGGCGCTGGGCCGCTTGATCTCCGACCGGCCGCCATTGACCGCCGCCAGCGTGAGCCTATGGCGCGGCATTCAGCTGGCGGCGATCGTCATCACGCTGGGCAGCTTCTTCCTGATGATCCGGACGCCGCTGACGTAAACGCGTCAGCGCCGCAGCGGCTGCAGCAGGCTGCCTTCGTCTTGCTGCAAAAAGGACCGCAGCACCGGGTCCGGGCTGGCCTCCATCTCGGCGATGGTGCCGAAGAACCGGGCCCGGCCATCGTGCAGAAACACCAGCCGGTCGCCGATTTGCCGCGCCAGGCGCGTGTCGTGCGTCACGACCACGCTGGTCAGCTTCACCTGCTCCCGCACCTTGCGCATCAGGTCGGCGATGACGTGCACCATCATCGGATCCACCATGGTGGTCGGCTCATCGTACAAAATGGCCTGCGGCCGCGCCGCCAGGGCGCGGGCGATGGCCACGGCGCGCTTCATGCCGGTCGAGAGGGAGGCGGGAAACTCATCGCGAAAGCGGCTGATTTCCAGCATGTCCAGCAGCCGGTCCACCACCTCGGCCGTCTCCTGCTCGGAGTGGTGATTCTGCTCGCGGAGCGGAAACGCGACGTTGTCGCCGACGGTCAGCGAATCGAAGAGCGCGCCGGACTGGAACACCAGCGTGACTTTCTTATGCAGCTCGTGAAGCTGCGGTTCGGTCCAGCCGGTGATGTCTTCGCCGGCGGCGATGACGCGGCCGGAATCCGCCTTGAGGAAGCCCATCAGCAGGCGCAGGCTGACGGATTTGCCGACGCCGCTGCGGCCCATGATGCAGACGGTCTCGCCCGGGCGGACGTCGAAGCTGACGTCGTCGAGCACGGGATTCCCGCCAAACGCCTTGGAAACCCCCTCGAAGGCGAAAAACGCCCCTGTCGCGGCTGCCGCCATGCAGGCAGTGTATCAATTGCTTGGCGCGGGCCCCAGCGCGGCTGCCCACCCCAACGCGCGCCGCTGCGCGTTGGGGACCCCGGCTTTGGGGGCCGCGCCGCGTCGCTTGCCGCGGGCGGGCCGCCGCGATTGCCAGCGCGCCTGCGGCGCGGGGGAATTTCGCGGCCTTTCCGCGCCCGCTTTGCTCCCCGAGCAAATGGCGCGGCCCACGCGAGCGGCGGAAGGGAGGGGCGCGGACAGGGGCGGCGGGTTAGGGCCGTTTGCCGGTTTCGGCGAGGAACCAAGCGCGGCGCTGCGCTTCATCTATCCAGCCTTCCAGCAGGCTGGCCGTGGCCACGTCATCGCGGGCGCCGCAGAGCCCATGCACTTCCAACATGCGGGTCGCCAGGGCTTCATTGTCCTCGCGCAGCTCGGCCAGCATGTCGCCGGGATCCACGAAATCGGCGTCATTGTCGGCGATGCGCTGGAGGCGGGAGATTTCGCCCACGGAACGCAGGGTGATGCCGCCGATCTTGCGCACCCGTTCGGCGATGGGATCGGTGATGGCGAAAATCTGCTCCGCTTGCTCGTCCAGCAGGAGATGGTAGTCGCGGAAATGCGGTCCGCCCATGTGCCAATGGAAGTTCTTGGTCTTGATGTACAGGGCGAAGGTATCCGCCAAGAGCGCGTTCAGGGCGGCGGACAATTCCTTGACGGCTTGCGGGGTGAAGCCGGCCCGCGGCGCGAAGCGGGAACGCCGTTGCGCCGCCAACGTAGCTTTTTCAGCCATGGAGCGCCTCCTCAGGTGCCTACCTTAGCCTACACCCCGGCGTCCTGCACTGCCGGCCGCGGACCCCGGAGCGGCCGCGGCGCGGCCCCCGCGACTGGAGAGAAGCGGCGGGGCCGGCGGCGGCGGCGGTCGTGTAGCCTGGAAAGACGTGACCGCCACGGCTTCGACCCACCCGTCCGCGCCGCCTCAGCCGCCCGGCAAACGGCCGGATACGGGCCGGCTGATCGGCCTGCTGGCGTGGGCGCATTTTCTGAACGACGGCGCGGCCAACTACCTGCCGGGGGTGCTGCCGGCGGTGCTGGCGGCTCTGGGGCTGCCGATCGCCTATGCCGGCGCCATTCTTGCCACGCTGATCGTGGGCCAAGCGCTCCAGCCGCTGAGCGGCGCCTGGTCGGACCGTTGGGGCGGTCGGGCCATGCCGGTCCTGGGCTTGGCGGGAACGGCGCTGGGCGCGGCCTGGGTGGGCTGGGCGCAGAGCCTGGGCTCGCTGCTGGCCGCGCTGGTATTGATTGGCGTGGCCAATTCGCTATTTCATCCCCCCGCCCTGGCGTCCGTCCGCCGGTTTTCGAGCGGCTCCGGAGAGCGCGCCATCTCAGCCTTCCTGGTGGGGGGAGAGATCGGCCGGGGGCTGTGGCCGCTGTTGGCCGGTTTGGTGGTCACGACCTGGGGCCTACACGCGCTGTGGGTGCTGCCCCTGGCGGCGATTCCCACGCTGGGCTGGATGTGGGCGCGGCTGCCGCCGCAGCCACGGCGCAGCCATACCCATTCCGCCCTGGGCGGCCTGCGCGCGGCGGGCCGGCCGCTGGTTTGGCTGCTGGCCTACTCCGGGCTGCGCAATATGCTGCTGCTGGGCGTCACGGCCTTCGTGCCCCTACTGTGGGCCGAACGCGGCGGCAGCCTGGTGGGCGGCGCCGGGCTGATCACCGCGATGCTGGTGGTGGGCATCGCCGGCAATCTCGCGGCGGCGTTCTTGGCGGAGCGCTGGGGCCGCAGGCGCGTGGTATTCACGGCAACGGCCGCCGCATGCGCTTTGCTGCCGGCGTTCCTGGCGGCCCGCGGCGCGGGCATGTGGCTAGCCCTGTCCGGTTTCGGCATCGCGATGTTCGCGACCTTTCCCCTCACGCTGCTGATGGGGCAGGATCTGTTGCCGCGGCATCATTCCCTGGGTTCGGGATTGGCCTTGGGATTGGGCAACGCCATCGGCGCGGTTGGCGTCGCCGCGCTCGGGTTGCTGGCGGCACGCTGGCACGCGACCGGCGTTCTGTGGGCGGCGGAAGCCTGCGGACTGTTGGCGCTGGCCGCGGTCGCCAAGCTGCCGTCGGCGGCCAGGGCCCAAGCCGCGGCCTAGGGCCGCCGCCAGCGGCCGACGGCGGCCGCGGCTCCCCCGATTTACGCTCCGGGCATCGTGCAGTTGCCGCGATATGCTGTTGCCATGCCTTCTTTCTCCTCCGAGCCACCGAGCCGGGCGCGGCTGATGGCCGCCGAGCGGGGTGAAGACGACGCCGCCTTCGAACAGCGTCTGCGCCCGAGCCGCTTGGACGACTTCGTCGGACAAACGAAGGTCAAACAGCAACTGGGCTTGGCGATCGCGGCGGCGCGGGCCCGCGGCGAGGCGATGGACCACGTGCTGCTGTATGGGCCGCCGGGCTTGGGCAAGACCACGCTGGCGGCCATCGTGGCGCAGGAACTGGGGGTGGAGTTCCAGGCTACATCGGGGCCGGTGCTGCAAATCAAGGGCGACGTGACCGCGCTGCTGAGCAACCTGGAGGCGCGGCAGGTTTTATTTCTGGACGAGGTGCACCGGCTGCAAGCGCAGTTGGAGGAGATTCTGTACTCGGCGCTGGAGGATTACAAGCTGGACATCCTGATCGGCCAGGGTCCGGCGGCGCGGACGCACGTGCTGGAGTTGCAGCCGTTCACGTTTATCGCCGCCACCACGCGCGCCGGCTTGATCACCGCGCCGCTGCGCTCGCGCTTCGGGCTGCTGCTGCGGCTGCAGCACTATGAGCCGGAGGAGCTGGCGCGGATCCTGGACCGCTCGGCGCGGATCTTGGGCGTGCCGATGGATGCGGAGGGGACCGAGATTTTGGCGCGGCGCTGCCGGGGCACGCCGCGCATCGCCAACCGCTTGCTGCGGCGGGTGCGGGACTTCGCCGAGGTGCGGGCGCAGGGGCGGATCACCGCCGCGGTGGCGGCCGATGCGCTGGAAATGCTGGAAATCGACGAGTACGGCTTCGACGATACCGACCGGCGGCTGTTGCTGGCGCTGATTGACAAATACAACGGCGGGCCGGTGGGCGTGGGCACGCTGGCGGCGATCCTGGCCGAGGATCCGCATACCGTTGAAGAAGTCTACGAGCCGTTCCTGCTGCAAATCGGCTTTCTGGACCGGACGCCGCGGGGCCGGGTGGCCACGGCGCTGGCCTACCAGCATTTCAAGCGCGATCCGCCGGCGGCGGCGGCGCGGCTGTTCTGACGTGGCGCGGGCATTCGTCGCCCTGGGCGGGAATATCGGCGACCGGGCGGCATACCTGAACCAGGCGCTGCTGGCGCTGCGGCAGGCGGGAAACCGCATCGTCGCGGTTTCCGACTTCTATGAGTCCGCGCCGGTGGGGGGCCGGGCGCAGCGGCCGTTTTGGAACGCCGTGGCGGCCATCGAAACGACCCGCGGGCCGCGGGCGCTGCTGCGGCAATTGCAAGGCATCGAGTTCGCTCTCGGACGGCGGCGGGACGGGGCGCGAGGCGGACCACGGACGATTGATTTGGACCTGCTGGCCTACGGCCAGGTCCGGATGCGAACGCGGGAGCTGACGCTGCCGCATCCGCGGCTGTGCACGCGGCGATTCGTCTTGCTGCCGCTGCGCGACTTGCGGGCGCTCCCGCCGGCGGCGGGACAGCCGCCGGGACAATGCCTGGCGCACCCGGCGTTGCGGGGCCAGCGGTTACGGCGGCTGGGCGGCGGAAGCGGCCACGCGGAAGACTCTCAAAACCGGCCGCAATGACGGTAACAAAGCGGATGCGCGACACTGAGTGCGCGGGAGTTAGCGGCGCGGTTGGGTGAGAGACGCTTGCCGGCGTCGGCCGGCGGCGGGCGAACAGAAAAAACGCGGCGCAGCGGCGGGAAGGGCCGCCAGCGAAAGCGCGCGAGCTTCGTTGGGTGGGGCGTTTGCTTGGTCGCTGGCGGGGCCGCGGGCTAAAGCCCGCGGCACACAGGCTGAAGCGTGTTCCACGGCTGCGGGCGTATCCCCGGCCAACGGGGGCGGGGCGCGTGGTGAGCTCGTTCAGAATGATGCGTGACACTCGAAAGGCAGAGTGAACACATGCAAACACAATGGCTC